>NZ_BAABMO010000010.1:0-112124 GCF_054767435.1 Proteus sp. MB838 | reverse complement strand
GAAATAGGTCTGGATAGCGAATTGTCTTTTGATTCAATGAATGAAAAAGGTGTCATCGAATTATTTAATAAAGGAATAATCGAACCAATTAGAGGTGACTATATTAACGAGCCTAATTGCAGATATAGGATTACTAGAAATTACCTTAAAGATATAGAATACGCTCTAGTAAATAACACTAAAATACGTAAAGCATATGAAGAGGTAAGGTAAGCCCATCCGTGGGCTTTATCTCGCCGTAACCCCGAACTCACTGCTCGGCTGTTTTGTTTTAACTCCTGAAAATACTGCTACATTAGGTAAGCAACAGTTATCTACCGATGGTTTGAATTTAGGTTCAATATTTCTAGTAACTGGTATGTGACTTAATGACAGTGTTTTTTCTACTGATGTAAGTCTTTTCTCCTGAGGGAATACTGATTCTAATTTCAATTCAATATTCTTTTTTGCAATAGCTTCTGCTTTCCGTCTGGCGTGACGTCTATTTGCAGATGCTCCACGTAAAAACTCAGGCTTGCGTGACTTTTTAACTGTAATAGTTGCCATATATCCTCCAAACAGTTGGCTTTGGTGATTGGCATAGTCATGTGACTAATCATGATCCGCTATGCGAAAGTGGCTACGTCACGCCATCTTCTACACCAATCCCAAAACCTTCTGAGAAGGTTGACGCTTTATCAGCGTCACCGTTCTGATAGCTAATACACAGCTCGCCATCATCGTTGTTAAAGAACATCAACGTGCTGTGTTCCGTTGATGGATAGTATATTCACAAATTGTGATTTTAATGTCAACCACAAAATGTGTTTATTTATTTGTTTTTAAATTAAGTCGATGATTTGAAATATAAAATAAATGGTAAATAAACACGGAATGTGTTGTTTGTCACATAAGATTGGAATGGAGATCACTTCTTTGGAGGGGAGAGGGTACAAAAAAGCCCTCGCGGGGAGGGCTGGTACGGAATTACTGTTGTGAAAGAATAAACTGAACCTGAAAATCTCTTAAAAGCTCATTTGTCCGGATAGTTTTCACATTAAAATAGTCGCATATGTCAGGTATTTTAGGTTTGCATCCATTGTTTTTATCTCTAACCTCGTGAGTAACTACGGTGGCATTTGTTGTTTTTGCCTTAGCGATAATCCATGGGTCTGCTACTGATAAGAATTTTTGAATGTGTGGTAGGCTATTTTTATGTCTTGGGGCATATTCTTGTTGAACATAATTAGCTATAGCTCTAAAGTTCATTTGAGTTTCTTGATCATCAACACTTTGAAAACAATGCATTATACCTTTTGACCAAGTACATATTTCATCGTCCTGCTTTTGTAATTCATCAAAGACATTTCGAATGCTTATTAATTGTCCGTCCATGAATTTAGACCCCATAAACTCCCAAAATCCAGGGCATAAGTCAAAGCAGTAATAATCTTGTTGCGCTTGAATAAATATGTTTGCATCAATTAGATAGCTCAAAGCCCAAACTCCTTCTGAGCAAATTCATACAGTTTATTAGGTTGTATTCCTGTTAAGCTCTGAGCTTCTCTTAAAAGCATTTTTCCTTCCAATGCTTGAGTCACAACAGCAACAGTTAGCCTCTCACTACTTCTAACTTTCTGGTTTCGATTATAATCACCGCCACTAGAGGTGCTTTTCTCATTTATTAAACTTACGTACCGACTATATTCATGTTTGGATATTAGTTTTAAGTCTAAGGCTCGTCGCACTATCACCCAACTACTTACTCTGAAAATGCTTCTTAGATCATCAATGTTCTCTTCAATAGATAAGGATTCGTTCCATTTTTTTAAGAATATTACTTCAGGAGTTAAATACTCTGCCGCAGCTGCATTACAAATCATTTCCTCTTTCTCTCTGGAGTTTATAGATAGATCGGATATAGCGGATTGACCTAAAACCAGATGAGCAAGTTCATGAATCAGCGTAAATATTTGAGCTGCCTTTGCATCATTAGTGTTAATGAAGATAACAGGGGCTATCTTATCTGCTATACAGAACCCTCTAAAATCATCAACGCTAATCGGTCTTGTATTATTGTTTTTTACAACACCGCTTCTCATCACAAGGATCCCTTGAGATTCTATCTTTTTTACTAATGCAGAGAAAAAATCCTTCCACTTACCTTTTGTTGGTGGAATTTGAATATCAATATGCTCTTTAATTGTAGCTACAATTTGTTTGGGGTTACTATTAGGAGGAAGCTTTCCTACCAACTCTACTTCAGGAAGGCCGTTGGACAAGGCGTAGTCTTTGTACCAGTCTTGTTTAATTAACACATCACTAATAGTGTCTTTTAGTGCTACGCTTATCTCATTATTCCGGCTACCTACCGTTCTTCTATCTGGAATAGGTAGTTTTTCCTCTGGAGGTGTATTTAGGTATAAATAGCCAAATGGTATTTTTGTTATATTTGCATACCTTTGAGCTTGGGCAAAAGTAATTGGTTCCTTACCTTCTTCCCAAGCAATTATTGCATCGACAGGCTTTTTGAATTTTTCAGCAATATAATCCACAGAGAGAGATGCTCGGCATCTCGCCCATGTAAGTATATTATTGTTTATAAATGCCTGAGCCATTGCATGCCTTGATGTATTATTCGCTATGTTATTAAGATAAGTATGTGTTTGATTAAATAAAATATCAATTCGGTTATACCTATTATTCCAAGTGCATCACACCAACCACACTCTAAAACGTGTCGTCACCCAAAAAAGCAACCTCGCACATCATCTTCAACGAGCCTAATGGCGTCAGAGAAACTACCTAGCATTATTTCATCGTAGTTGTGCCAGTTACTATTTTTATCCATCCAAAGCAGAGACCATGAATTCGAATATCTATTATGTGTGATTTTTGCTATAGGTTCTTCTACTCTGCCATCACTCCATATTAGTTGCCTAATTTCAAAGATAATTACTGAGTCGTCCTCGATGCGATACTGTAAATCTAATTCATCCCTTAGGTGTTCTGCTGGGCGACGCTTTTCCATGAAAAATTCCATACACCGTCTAATATTTGCTATCTCAATATTACTAAACGCCATATTTCCTCCTAAAACGTGTCGTCAGGCCATTGTGATTTGATTACCTTACCTATGATTGTGCAATTCCCGTTAATAGGGATCAGATCGAAGCGAGGGTTTAATGGCTCTAGATACTCAATTCCACCATCTCTAATCAATCGTTTGAATGTGAATTCATCATTCAGTAAACGCGCGACGCAAAAATCTCCGAACTCAACTTCTTCCTCTGGATCAACCAAGATAAGCATTCCTTCTGGAAAGCTTGGCTTGCCTCCTGGTGGTGCTGTCATTGATTGACCTTCAACTTCTAACCAGAAAGAACGTTCACTAGCTTTCTTAGCTGTAGGTATCCACGACACAGCATCTTTCTGGGTGTATGAGTTAAATTCTGTTGAGAAAGCGCCGGCCTGTACCTTTGTGAATAGAGGGTATTCATAATTTTTGATCACTTGCTCACTTTGACTGCCAAACATTAATTCGGCAGGTGATATACCAAGAGCTTCACTTATAACAATCGCATCATCAGCGCTAATCTTGCGCTCTCCAAGCTCATAGTTTCCTATTCTGGACGCAGCAGAGTAGCCGCACAATTTAGCTAATTGAGCTTGACTTAGCCCTCTTGATTCACGAATGGATTTTAACCTTTCGCCAATAACTTCATTTACTTTTTTCATGTATACCTTTTAACACAAACCGTGATAAATGTATTTAAACGTTTTGTGGTTGACAGTTAATCACATATTGTGTGTAATATTGGAATAAACAAGGAGGATACACACATGAACAATATCGCAGAACAGCGAAAAAAACTGGGAATTTCTCAAGCTGTTTTAGCTTCATCAATAGGATGGGGGCAGTCACGAATTGCTAACTATGAGTTAAACATTAGAACTCCTAGCTTAAATGACTGCCGAGCTATTGTTGAAGCATTACAAAAATTAGGGGCAAATTGTTCTTTAGACGACGTTTTCCCTCCAAAAGTAGCTTGATTTCACCACGTTCTTTAACAACCGCAGGGTTCTTGACTGCTACGGAGTCGCTGATAAAGCGACAACTCTTCCCCCAATATCAACTCATACGGAATGAGTCACGGATCATTATTGTCCCTTAGTTAACTCATAAGGACTTTAAACAATGGAATGCGCAAATACACGCAAACAATTCAATCAATTTATCTCTAACCACCTAATAGCTTCAGCATTACAAGCATTGAGAAATAAAACTCAGTCTGCCGTGGCTAGAACGTTAGGTGTTCATGATTCAACTATCCTACGTCGAACTGAAAAATATCCTGAAATATGCGAAACGCTTGTCGCATCGGGAATTATTGATTTTGTGATGGAAGGAGAACGAAAAATCTCAGAAGAAGAGTACCGATTTTTGTGGAAACAAATGGGTGAACTTTCTCAAATGAAAATAAAAGAAAACGCCTCGATTGCGGCAACAAACGAGGCGTGTTGTTCAATGGAATTCACCATTTAACGTACAAATACACTGTATCAATATCCAGTTTTTATCACAAGGGGAAACTTCGGTTTCCCTTTTTTGATACAGCTTTGGAATGGAGAAATTATACCATGAGACAAAGAATAAATCATGAATTTAATGGCTGTGATGAGCATAAAAACATCATGGAAAATAGGTTGTTACAAGAAATAACCCCACTGGGTTGTCAGCGTTTAAAGGAAGCATTGAAAGACGCAAAATTAAGGAAAGCACATCGGGATAAGTTATTAGGAGAGCGAAAATGAGTATGCTTCTCATGGCAAAAGCCATGCAATTACAGGTGGGGAGTACAGCACAAAAAATGGTGCTACTGAAACTTGCTGATAATGCCAATGATAAAGGTGAGTGTTTTCCTTCTTATGAAACTATTGCACGTCATTGCGAAATTAGCCGTCAAAGTGCGATAAACCACATTAAAAGTTTATGTAAAAAAGGGTTTGTTCGTAAAGTTACGCGAAAAACTGATAAGGTGCATACTTCCAATTTATATATTCTGGATTTGGAGGCTAAATCTCTTGATGACGGTAGTCAAAATACAGTACCACCTAGTCAAAATTCTGTACCAGAGGTAGTCAAAGAATTTGACCACGGTAGTCAAACGGTTGGACTAGGGGGTAGTCAAAAATTTTTACCCAGAACCAGTCAGTCTTTTAACCAGTCAATTAACCTTAAAAAACTATCGTCTGACGACTCGAAACCTGCAAAGCAGATTTCAATTAATCGACAAGCTAAAATTCCTTATCAGGAAATCATGCAAGCCTTCAACGAATCGGTAGGGGATAGATTACCCAATGCCGAATCACTGAATGACAAACGCAAACGAGCAATATCCAAATTCCTGAAAGAGCTCAAAGAACCCACAGTTGAATCAGCTAAAAATTATTTTGATTATTTTATGGAAACGGCGAGTGCTTGGTATTTTGGCGAAAATAATCGGGGTTGGCGAGCGAATTTTGATTATTTACTCAGACCTGAAACGGTACTCAAAACAAGGGAAGGAGCACTGTGATGAACCAAGTTCCGAATAATTTAATGGCGGAACAAAATGTTATTGGAGGACTACTGCTTGACCCGCAAAGTGATAATGCGCAATCAATTTTTTCACTGCTAAAACCTGAAGATTTTTATGCCCGACACCATCAAATTATTTATCTCACCCTGCGAGAAATGTATACCCAACGTATGCCAATAGACATCATGACGGTGACGGATTGTCTGGAGTCAAAAGGCCGAATTAATCAATCAGGTGGTTTTGCCTATCTTGCTGAGATGGCAAGAGAAACACCGAGTATTGCTAACATTATGGCTTATGCGAAAAAAATCCGAGAGTGTTCCGCACAGCGTTTTGTTATCGAAAAGACGGTTGAAATTCAAAAGCTCATGATGGCGCCAAGTGAGTTAGGTTTTACAGATAAAATTGAACAAGCACAACGCTTGCTTGATGAAGCCACTTCGTTTGGAAAAATGGGAAAAAAACAGGGTTGCGCCGAATTGATGATGTGTTGGATGATGTTTTTACCGACATTTGTGACCGACAAGATAACCCAGAGAAACATCGAGGATTAAAAACGGGATTTAAAGATTTTGACCGCCTATTAAGCCCGAAACAGATTGTTATCGGTTCACTGTTCGTGATTGGTGCTCGTCCAAAGATGGGGAAAACAACCGTTCTCACTGAAATGGCAAAGAATGTTTCACAACAAGGTAAGCCTGTATTGCTGTTCAGCATGGAGATGACAGATAAACAGCTTGTTGAACGGACACTAGCCCAACAAACCCAGATTAATTCAGATAAATTTTACCAAAAGTTAGAGGAGCATGAATGGGATAGGCTTTGCAGTGCCATCGGTCGCCTTAAAGATGAGCCCAATATTTGGGTGGATGATACACCCGGTATGTCCTTACAACACATTCGTTCTGAAAGTCGGAGAATTAAGCGCAAAGTCGGTGATATTGGGTTTATTGGTGTCGATTACCTCACTCTGATGCAAGCGGGAAAAGCTGACCGTAATGATATTGCCTATGGTGAAATCACTAAGGGGCTAAAGATATTGGCAAAAGAGCTCAATACGGTGGTTGTGTTGCTTGTACAATTGAATCGGGGATTGGAAAACAGGGCAGATAAACGCCCCGTACCAAGTGATTCAAGAGACACAGGACAAATCGAGCAAGATTGTGATTATTGGTTAGGCATTTATCGTGATGCGGTGTACCACGATAATGCGGATGAAACGCTGACCGAGATGATTTTAAGGCTCAATCGACACGGTAAAACAGGCACCGTGTATGTTGATCAACAAGGATTGAGTATTACACCGGTTGATCAATATATGGCTGCTTATCGCGCTCAACCGAAACGAGAACCCAAAAAATATTGTGAAAAATCGTTTTAATTCGATAGAGGGATTTTAGATATGACAATAAAACAACTACAGAAAAAAATTCATCAACAAAACATTGAGGCTGGATGGTGGGATATCCCAAGGGAAAAAGGAACCTTACTTTGCTTGATCCATTCTGAAATTAGTGAAGCAATGGAGGGAGAGCGTAAAGATCTAATGGATTACCATTTACCACATAGAAAAATGGCAGAAGTTGAACTTGCTGATGCTGTTATTCGTATTTTGGATTATGCGGAAGAGTTCGGTTACGACATCGAAAGCGCTATTACAGAGAAACTCGAATACAACAAACATCGAGTAGATCATCAGCGAGAAAATAGAGTTAAAAAAGGAGGTAAACGATTTTAATTTAGCAATTTCCGAGATGAAACTAGGTGTTTGTATATTTAAAAAATAATGATGGAGAGGTTGTTTAGTGACAGATGATATCTGTCTCCATAAATCCAATCTCAACAGTATTTTCAAAGTGCTCTCCGAAATCGTGACAACAGGTAAACGCTATCGCATCAAAATCACCGAGTGGCGTGATTTAAGAACCATACCCATGAATAAAACATGGCGTATGTGGATGGAAACCACAGGCGAGTGGTTACGTGCGCGTGGCGTTGTTATCGATATTAAAAATGGTGTTGGTGAAATCGTTTTATCAAAGCCCATCACTAATGAGGAAACTCATGAATATTTCGTTGGACATTGGCTAGGGCGCAATGAAAACGGTGAGCGTGAAAAAACCAGCAAGATGGATAAAGCAAGGATGCTTTACATGATGGAGAAACATGAACAATGGTGCATTGAGAAGGGAATTCCGATCATCATTCCTCGTAATTCTGAATATATGAGTTTGAAAAGAAAGCAAGAAGAATAGGAAATAGTGATGATTATTTCAGTTAATAACATGATCGTTTTTATTTTAAAGTGATAAAAAATAGTAATCAGGAGGCTCATGATGAATTTACGCAATGAGGCAAAAGGGCGTGAATGTCAGATTAGAATACCTTCAGTTTGTAATGGTAACTCTGAAACGGTTGTTTTAGCCCATTACAGAATGTCAGGTCTTTGTGGCGTCGGAATAAAATCGCATGACTTATTTGGCGCTTGGGCTTGTAGTGCATGTCACGATGAAGTTGATAGACGAACACGATTTACGGATATGGAGTATGCAAAACAATGTCACCTAGAAGGTGTTTTGAGAACGCAAGCCATATTGATCCAAGAAGGGAAGTTGAACGTGTGAAGGTCTTTAATATCGAACCAGTACCTAAACCAAGGATGACTCAGGCTGATAAATGGAAAAAACGTCCCCCAGTTTTAAAGTATTTTGCGTTTAAGGACGAAGTAAAGTTAAACAAAATCACCCTACCTGAATCACATTACCACATTACATTCATTCTACCCATGCCGAAGAGTTGGAGTAAAACTAAACGCTCCGAAATGAACGGTAAACCCCATCAACAAAAACCGGATAAAGATAATCTCGAAAAAGCATTACTTGATGCTATTTTTGACGATGATTCACGTGTATGGGATGGGCGGGTAACAAAAGTGTGGGGAAAAAGGGGGCAGATAATTATCCAAGAGGTGCGATAGTGAATATTGAGTGGATACGCGAGCGAGTAAGTACAGCGTTGATGAATGTTTGTATTATAGAAAATGGGCCGTTAAGTGCCATGGAGGAACAAGCAATACTTGTAACCGATAGGTTTAAAAGGAACCCAATACGCTATGCGGGTGAAAGAAAGTCTCGATACAGACTCCCCTCACATCCACTCAAAATTAAGCAAAAACATGCCAAAGGAAAATCAAAACCATTAATTAATGAAGTTACTTATCGCACTTCATCATGGCGCAGAGGTATTCATCAATTGCCTAACGAAATGCGCTTATGGTTACTCTATTGCTATGGTGATTATCAATATTATCGTGAGCAAATACTCATTGTTCCCTATATTTGGCATGAGTTTCAGCGATTAAATAGTAAAAAAAGGATAACGAAAAAAGTTAAGCAACGACTTCAATCTCTTACCTTACTAGCCATTCAGGCGGTAAAAGCAGAAATTAATCAAACAGCAAAAAAATATACGGATGTTAAGCTCGCTGGATTGTTGGGCGTCAGTGCTGATGCTTGGCGAAAGAGCTATAAACTGTATTGGATTTGTTTATTAGATTGTTGCTATCAATTAGATAGAGATTCGCTATTCAAAATTAGCGCTTTAAGCTGATTAAAAAAGTTGCAAAACTCCGTTTTTTTCTATAAATTAAATGCAATATTTATATAATATTATAAATGTAAGTATTTCAAACCTCGCTTCGGCGGGGTTTTGTTTTTTTTTAAAATATATTTATAATTATTAATTAAAAAATTTGTTGGAAGTTTTTCGTTTTCATTGATTGTTTGTTTATATTTAAGATGAAATTTATTGTTATCCTATAAGAATAAACCTGCAGTGTTTAACTAATAATTAAAATAATAAACAGGTATTCTTATCTCTACTATACTCATAATATTCAATTTATAGAGCGAGTATATATAATGATTGATTTGTTTAAGTTAACGAAAAAAAGTTCTAGGCATATTGGTATAGCAATATATGTTGGTATTATAGCGGGTATCTTTTCAGCTTTAGTTAAATCTGGTTTTGAAGACCTAATTCCCCCGAGAACACTTGAAACGACACCCCCGCCAGTCGTCTTACTCGAAAAGCTTGGATTAAATATAGATACTATGACTTATCATTGGATGGGATATAGTATTAATTGGGGCGGTAATGGTGTTCATATATTATTCTCAATAGTTATCGCTGTGATATATTGTGTTATTGCTGAATTCTTGCCAAAGGTTAAATTATTACACGGTATTTGTTTTGGTATTGGCGTTTCTGTTTTTGCTCATGGTTTAGTCGTACCTCTACTAGGATTGTCTGGCTGGCTTTGGACAGCAGGTTATCAAGCATTAATTTCTGAGTTTGTTGGAACCGCTTTTTGGATCTGGTCAATTGAAGCGATTAGACAAAATTTGCGTTATTGTTTAACTAAAGAAAATGATGCTGAGTAGATAAGGAAGTTCAACCTTAATCTGTTATAAATTTCTTAAAGATCGCTTAGGCGGTCTTTTTTCGTATATGCCGACCACAGAATCAATCACCCTCGTTATCACGTTCACACAAGAGCTGTGAGTCGGCACCTTATTAACTAAATAAATTGGTAAATGTTATGTCAAAAGAGATAAGCGAATTACAGTTTAGTCTTCACTATGCCTCAGAAACAGACAGTGAAAAGAATACCTCCATCATTTTAACGGCGAATATCCATACGGCTGATGGTGAAACTCAACAACTGACACAATTAATTTGCACGACATCTTCCGCAGGTAAAAAGCAATATCGAATCGGCTTGCAAAAAATTAGTGATGCTGGTGCTCCATTGCTGGTGGCGATTGAATCCTATTGGCGCAAAAACACACAAGAGAGTTGTGTTTATTTGTTAGAGAAAGCGAAGCAATTTATTCAAGGACACTTACAACAAACGAATACATGGATATCTATGTATGGTCTTGTGATTGTTTCTAATGCGTCACTGGAAGAACAGTTGCCTGAAGGTTTATTAAAGGCACTTAAAGTATCAATCCCCGCCTAATTTTTTTAACACTTTCACACTAATCATCAACGGACACTCCTCTGGGGGTGACTATGCGTATGGAAAAATTAACCAATGTAACTTATGGAACAGCAGGCCTAACGGCCTTTTTTGCCAGTCTTTCGTTATATGAATGGGGATTTGTTATCGGGATGGCGTTCAGCATGGTTCTCGGTTTAGCCACTTACTTTATGACTCGTCGAGAACAACGAAAACACACTCAATTATTTGAAAAGCTTGTTCGTCATGTTGACCCACAAAACCCGACCGAAACCTTAAAAAAGCTTGCTGAATTAATGGTGAAAGCGCCAAAGGATATTTAATGTCTCTCAAACAGAAAATAGCGGTGATAACAACAGCAGGAGCAACAGCCATCGCGTTAGTAGTAATAGCCCATTTTGAAGGTGTACGTTATGAACCTTATCGTGATGTGGCAGGTGTTCTAACTGTTTGTTATGGACATACAGGCAAAGACATTATTCAAGGCAAGAGATACACACAACAAGAATGTGATGAGTTACTGCAGAAAGACTTTATCAGAACGCAACAGCAAGTTGATATCCTGGTTAAAGTGCCGGTCGATGATAAAACAAAAGCTTCTCTATATTCCTTTGCCTTTAATGTGGGTACAACCGCATTTGCTCGCTCAACATTACTCAAGAAGCTAAACGCTGGTGATAGAGCGGGTGCCTGTGAAGAAATGAAACGTTGGATATATGCAGGCGGAAAGGTCTGGCGAGGGCTTGTCAGTCGTCGAGAGGCGGAGTCAGCACTATGTCATGGAAAACTTTAATCATCATTATCGGCTTTATTCTTGCATTACTCATTACAGTCGCTGGTGGCATTTATCTCTTGATTGATAACTCATGTACTAAAGACCAAGTGAGTTTAGAAAAGCGCTGTCAGATTGCACTCTCATATCATCGGTACTAATCATGAAATACGGAAAACTCTATGCCGTCATTGCGATGGTAGGCATTATCGTGGGTAGTTATTGGGTGATTAACTGGCAAGCTAATAGGATTAATTCACTGACAGATATCAACAAAAAACTGGCCGTGGCTCTCGAAGAACAGAAGTCTATTAATACTGACTATCAAGCACGCATAATGCGATTAAATCAGTTGGATATTCAATATACGCAGGAGCTAGCGAATGCTAAGAATGAAATTAGTCACTTGCGTGATATTAGTGAGCGTCATCCAGAGCGGGTGTACATCAAAGCCGAGTGCCCCAAAGTCAAAACCACTCCCTCCACCAGCTTGGCTTATGCAACCACCGCCCGACCTACTGACACCGCTATCCGAAATTATTGGTTACTCAGAGAGCGAATTGCAGAGTCAGAACAGATGATTAAAGGGTTGCAGGATTATATCAAACAAGAATGCATGGAATAAAAAAAGCCCAGCATGGGTGCATGGGCAAACTAACAGGATATTAATCAAAGTATAGTGATAATTACTTAGTATAGCTTAAGTAAATATATATATCAGCAATTAGATAAGTCGTTTATCCATTAAGGAGAGTGATCATATCTTGACTGCTAGGAACAGACTAGAAGTGGCTTGGCAGTGTATCGCTAAGCTGCGAACTCTACGCATTTCATTCTGTGCATTCACCGCGCAATTAAAAACACTCACAGAACCTTACAGAAAGTCGAACCTGAGAAAAACCGTTAATGGTGTTTTCTGTGGGGCGGTTATTTCTGGTGAACAGGTTCGCTTTTCTATAAGGATTTACACCATGAGCAAATCATTAGTTTTCAAAGGTAATGAAATTACTCCATTTGATAATGGTGATAATAAGATTTGGTTTACCAGCTCTCAGATGGCTAAGCTACTCGAATACAAAAATGAGAAGTCAGTAACCAATCTATATAACGCCAACAAAGACGAGTTTTCTGATGATATGACAATGGTCACTGAAACAATGACCAATGGAATAAACAACAACTTACGTAAGAAAAAGGTCAGGATCTTCTCTGTTAGAGGTGCACATCTAATCGGAATGTTAGCTAATACAGATGTAGCGAAATCCTTGCGTCGATGGTTACTTGATCTAGCTGAAAAAGAGTCAAAACCACAAACAGGGTTAGCAAACCTTGACATGAATGAGCTTAAAACCCTGACTATCAATGAGATGCAAAATAGATTAGTAGCAGCCGATAACTGGTCGTTCGAGAACTTTGGCAGGAAAGGTAGTGACTTAATGAATTTACGCAAGCGTCACTTAAAGAAAATACGCAAAGCGAAGAAGGCAATTAAAGAACTATCACAATTAACCTTGCCTGATATGGGCGAATTTCCAGATGGAGAAGAGCCAGCATGAACCACGAACAATTCATAGAGCAGAACGTACTAGCCGAGTTAAAAAAGCTCGGCTTTTCTTTACCTGTTTGTCGTAGAGCAAGTTACATGGCGGTAGATCATTATCGCCGAAGCTCTCAAGCAAGTAGAAAAGGGCGAATGTTTGACGACTGCTTACATATTGCCAAAGTGTGGGCGAGTAAGTTCGCTAAGGAGAAAGTATGACCAAACAAGAAAAAGCAAACTTATCCATTCTCTATCGTCAATTACAGCAATCACTTGAATACTTACACTGTGGAAGAGTTGATGATGGGAGAATAGTTGCTGAAATCGTCGAGCGCGAGTTAGGCAAGTTAGTCAACAAACAGAAAACCAAATAGGCCCTAGCGGCCTTTTTTATTTAAGGAATGGATATGGTTAAAAGACCAGATTGGGAGGCCATCGAGTCGGCTTACCGAGCTGGCGTGATGTCCATAAGGGAAATAGCCTCTCAATACGAGATAACCCATCAGGCGATAAGTAAGCGTGCCAAGAAAGAAGGATGGGAGCGAGATTTAAAGGCAAAGGTTAAGGCTAGGGCTGAAAACTTGGTTGCCAAAAGGGAGGTTGCCAGTCTGGTTGCCACCGAAAAGGCTATTTCAGAACGGCAACTTATTGAGGCTAATGCCGAGGTTATCGCTAATGTCCGCATGGAGCATAGAGGCGATATTCGAAGGGCTAGAGAATTAACCAACAACTTATTTGATGAACTATCTGCTGAATGTGCTGATGTGCCAGCCTTAAGAAAACTTGGCGAGTTAATGTTTAGTCCTGATGATAACGGACGCGATAAACTCAATGAAATTTATCATTCAATCATATCTCTCCCTGAGCGCGTTAAGTCAGCCAAAGCATTAAGTGAAACACTCAAAAACTTGGTTGGGCTTGAGCGTCAAGCATACGGCCTTGATGATGTTCAGCCGAATAAGACAGCTAGTCAGCTATCAGAACTAATGGACGACTTATCTAAGGAATAATCATGAAGCCAGAACATCTTGCATTATTAAGAGATAAGCTCTGGCGATTGAATCACCTCTACTGGATCACAAACAAAGAAGGTAAGCCAGTTCGATTTAAAATGACGCCTGAGCAACTCGAATATTTTGAAGGGATGCACACGCGAAACATTATCCTGAAAGCTCGTCAGCTTGGCTTTACTACAGAAGTCTGCATTATCCAATTAGACGCAGCGTTATTTGAGGCGGCTAAATGTGCATTGATAGCCCACACACTTAACGATGCTAAGCGACTATTCAGGGAAAAGATAAAGTATGCCTATGACAAGCTACCCGATGAAATCAAAGCGGCTAACCCAGCGAGTAATGATGCGGTTGGTGAGTTGGTGTTTAGCAAAGGCGGCTCGCTTTATATCAGCACGTCATTTCGTGGCGGTACACTCCGTTATTTGCACGTTTCTGAGTTCGGTAAGATATGTGCTAAGTATCCAGAGAAAGCCCGTGAGATTGTCACTGGCGCATTTGAGGCGGTATCAAGCGATTGTTTTACGACGATTGAAAGCACAGCGGAGGGTCGAGCAGGTTATTTCTTCGATTATTGCCAGTCTGCTGAGAAAGCGCAAATTCAGAATAAGACTCTCTCTAACCTAGACTGGAAGTTCTTTTTCTTCTCATGGTGGAAGAATCCAGAGTATGCCATTAATCCTGTTGAGCCATTACCCCAGCGGTTAGTTGATTACTTTGATGAAATAGCCAGCAAACATGGTGTTCAATTAAATGAGCGCCAGAAAGCATGGTATTACGCCAAAGAGAAAACGCTTGGCGACGATATGAAACGGGAATATCCGTCAATACCGTCTGAGGCATTCCAACAATCGGTTGAAGGCGCTTACTACGCCAAGCAGTTCCGCTTCCTGTACGAAAATAAACGCATTGGCACACTTCCTGATAACTCGCACTTACCGGTTCACACGTACTGGGATATTGGTGTGGGTGACTCAACGTCAATTTGGTTTATTCGTGAAGTGGGCGAGGAGTTCCACATTATAGACCACTACTCAAACAGTGGTGAAGGTCTACGGCACTACATGAAAGTACTGAAAGACAAAGGCTACACATATGCAAGTCACAATGGCCCTCATGATATCGATAACCGTGAGTTTGGCTCGGATGCGAAATCTCGGCGTGAATTAGCGCGTGAGGGGTACGAAATCGACGGACAAATTTACTCAATCCGATTTGAAGTAGTGCCGAAGCTTTCAGTTGATGAAGGTATCGAGGCAGTACGTGAAATTCTGCCACTTTGCGTGTTTGATGAGCATAAATGTAGTGAAGGCATTGCTCATCTAGAAGCTTATCGTAAAGAGTGGGATGACAAGCGAGGCTGTTGGAAAGATAAACCGCTTCACGATTACACGTCACATGATGCTGATGGATTTAGATATTTTGCAGTGAGTCGAAGAAATACTAAACGGTTGACTAAGAAAATAGAATTTAACTGGAACTAACATGAATACAAACGTTGATTACAAGCATCCAGCTTACAATGAGTTTTTGCCTGAATGGGACATGGTTGGCGATTGTGTTGATGGCGAACGAGTTGTTAAAAGCAAGAAAGAGAAATACCTCCCTCATCCGGCAGATAACAAAGATGAAGATGATAAGGGTAATGAGCGTTATAAGCGCTATTTAGCTAGAGCATCCTTTCTGAATGCCACGGGTAGGACACTTAGTGGTTTACTTGGTATTGCTTTCAGTAAGCCAGTAAAGATTAGTATTAGTGGTGATGTTGAGTATTTAGAAACTGATATTGACGGTCAAGGTCAGCCACTTACTCAAATGATAAGGGATGCGTTATCGCAAAACTTACAGCGTGGTCGAGCAGGTTTATTAAGTGATTTTAGTGGTTCAGGTATTCAGTCAGAGGCTAATAAAGGTCGCTCCTATATTCGGTTGTTTACAGCAAAAGAAATTATCAATTGGCGTGTAACGAACGGGAAAACATCCCTCGTTGTCCTCAAATATCAGGAGCCAGTAGATACAGATGATTTTGAACTGCAAATGCAGAATAACTGGATTGAATTAAGGCTTGTTAACAATGTAGCTTGCTCTCGTCGCTGGTATGAAGATGGAGATATAAAAGTTACAGAGTGGGTTGTATTAAAGGATGCACACGGCATTCCATTAAGGGAGTTGCCGTGGTCATGGATTGGTTCAATGAACAATGATCACACCCCTGATGCTCCTCCTCTTGCAGATATTGCGTACTTAAATATCAAACATTATCAAGTTGAGGCTGATATCGCAGAGTCTGCACATACTGTCGGTCAGCCGATGATTGCACTAACTGGCCTTACTGATGATTGGGTTGAAAGACACGTGTCTGAAGGGTTTACTGTTGGTTCACGCAAAGGGGTGTTGCTGCCACAGGGTGGTGATATGAAATTTGCGCAGCCAGAAGACAGAAACATTCAAATAAACCTAGCTGAGCGCAGAGAAAAGCAGATGGCAATGCTAGGAGCTAAGCTAGTTGAACGCGGGACATCAGCAAGAACAGCGACTCAGGCACAGGATGAGGCTCAAACAGATAATTCAGTGCTTTCGTTGTGTTCAGGAAACGTCGAAAAGGCCGTTAACCGAGCACTTAATTTCTGCATTCAGTTTGAGGGGAGTGGTGAGGCAACTATTGAGATAAACAAAGTTTACGATATTGCTCAACTGGATTCGCAAGCAATCACAGCTCTCCTTGCTTCTCTCCAATCTGGGGCTATGCGATTGATTGATTTTGTTAAGTACCTGCAAAGTATCAATATCATCCCTCAAGATGAGAAAGCTGAGGATGTTATCGAAGAGATAGAATTATCGCGAGCTAACTCAATGATGTAGAGGTGAATATGCAATCGCAGTTGATGTTAGATAATTCAATGATGATCCAAATTCTCCTAGAACGACTCAAAGCTGGCATTGTTGATAGAGAGGAAATGCAAAGAGAGCTAAGGGCGGCTGTTGCTAAGGCGTTAGCTAATTTCTCAGGTCAGATAACATCGAGGTCAAAACTAAACGCCATAATTGCTGAGTTAAAGCGAGAGCTATCACCAGTTCTGACCAGTTACTCTGAGCATTTACTGCAATCTGTTCTCGATATCGGTGTTGAGTCAAGCCAACTTGAAGTTGATAGCTTATCGCAGATAGTAACAAATGAAGTAAGCAAGCCTGATGCTGAGAAAGTTAAAAAAGCCATTTTAAATGTGCCGCTGATATTAACCGCTTGGGGCGGCTCTTTATTTCTCAAGAAATTTATATCATCTTGGGTGACTAGCTCTATCCAGCAAGTAGAGAATCAGACTGTTTTGGCTATGGCTGCTCAAAGTAACATTCAAGTTCTACAGTCCACTATTAATGGGGCTGCAATTGATAAAACACAGGTCTCTACATCGACGATATCTCGAATTACTTACAACTACAGAACAATTGCAAATACGGCAATTCAGCATGCTCATACATGTGCGGCTCAGGAATTTTATAAGGAGAATGACGATTTAATTAAAGAGGAAGAATTCAGCGCAATACTGGACAACAAAACATCATCGACGTGTAGGGCTTTATCAGGAAACCGATATCCTGTTGGGGCTGGCCCAATGCCACCATTACACCCAAACTGCCGAAGTCAGCGATTGCCAATACTTAATGATAAATTTGCTAATTTGATAATAACTAAACCAATAGGAAGATCTGAATGGGGAGAAGAAAGCTATTATGAATGGCTATCTAGGCAACCGGCCAAAAGACAGGATTTAATATTGGGTCCGACTAGAGGGAAGTTGTTTCGTGATGGTGGTTTATCTCCAGAGCGATTCGCACAGTTGCAGTTACATAAAAACTTTAAACCAATGACACTTAAAGATATGCAAAAGTTTGCGCCTAAAGCGTTTGAGCGAGCAGGAATTGAATTGAAATAACACAAACCCACCACTGAGTGGGTTTTTTATTATCCGCAGTTAGAGACTGCACCATCTAAACCAGAGGTTTTACGATGTTTAAATATTTATTAACGAAAGAAGAATTTGACGCATTAACTGATGAGCAAAAGGCTCTTTACAAAGAGTCTGGTGGTAATTACCAACTTCAAATCGAAGGTATGCCAGAAATTCCAGATGTGTCAGGTCTTCAAAAGAAAGTTGATGAATTACTTTCTGAGAAAAAATCAGAGCAGGAGAAACGCCGGCAAGCTGAAGAGGCTGCAAAAAAAGCAGCAGAAGATCAAGCGCGTAAAAATGGCGATATCGAATCACTAGAAAAAAGCTGGGCTGAAAAGTTAAAGACGCGTGAAAACGAGTTATTAGCACAGCTGCAGGAGAAAGACGCGAGTCTACATACGCTATTAGTTGATAACGTTGCTCAAACTGTGGCTACAAAGCTTGCTGGTGACGCTGCTCCGTTAATCATGCCACACATTAAATCTCGATTATCAGTAGAAGACGGTAAAACGCGAGTGGTTGATGCTAACGGTCATCCTTCTGCATTTACCATTGATGATTTAGAAAAAGAATTTCGTAGTAACCCGTTATTTGCTCCAGTAATTATTGGTAGTAAAGCCACCGGAACCGGAGGGGAAGGCGGTAAAGGGAAATCACCAGCCGGAGGCAGTGAAAAACCCAAAAGCGCGAATCCGTTAGTGGACAGCGCACGTGAAATCATTGCTAATATCCAAGAGGATTAATTTATATGTCTTTATATATTTTTCAAAAACAAGTGTCTCTAGCGGCAACAGAGTTGGTTGCTCAGGCTGTCCGTCAATTTAACGAAGCATCTGGTGGTGCTTTAGTTATTGGCGATGGTGATCATATCGGTGATTACATTGAGCAAACATCATGGCAGTTGCTTGGTGGTCTGGCTCAGCGACGCAATGCATATGGTTCAGGTAATCTAACGCCACAAGAATTGGGGCAAATCCTTGACCGTATGATTAAGATTGATGGTCGTATTGGCCCTGTCTCAGTTACCCCGACAATGATGAAGCGACTAGGTAAGGACGTATCAGAAGCGGCTGCGGTAGTTGCTGCTCAATCAGCAGAAGCCATGTTACAAGATTACCTGAATACTACTGGCGCGGCATTAAAAGCAGCTATTTCTGGTAATAAAACAGCCGTTACTGTTGGAGGTGAAACACCATCATTAAGAGGTTTAAATAAAGCAACACGTCCATTCGGTGATGCATATTCGCGTATTGTTGCTTGGTTGATGGATGGTGCAACATTCAACGACTTTATGGATGAGACATTAACCAACGCAAATAACCTATTCCAAATTGGCAACGTCGCCATTAAACAAGATAACCTTGGCCGTCGTTTTGTTATCTCTGATATTCCAGCTTTATCAGATGCAGACAAACAACATTCGCTAGGTTTAGTGACTGGTGCTGCTGCGGTTCAAACATCACCACTAATCATGAAGGCTCAGGATGTATTAGGGCAAGAAAATATTAAGGCACTAATGCAAGGTGAGTACGACTTTACTATTGGTTTGCGTGGTTACCAGTGGAGCAAAGATAGCATCAAATCCCCAACTAACGAACAGATTGCCGCGGTAGCTAACTGGAAGCAAATTGCTACGGATATTAAAGATACTGCTGGTGTTATGGTTTCATTTGGCAAAGATACTAGCGTTGGTGGGTAACGTGAGGGGCCGCCGCCCCTTATTTATCCATGAGGAGTGAGCATGTCTATTGCGATTACGGTTGAGCAAGTTAATGAGCAATTAGAGGTGATGGGGTTTGAGGCAACAAGTCTTGTCATAAACTCTGCTATATCTATAGTGGACACTATTGATACTTGCCTTGATAGCGCAGGGTATTCAGATGCGGTAATTGCTTTAATTAAACTGTATTCGGTTATCCTTATATTATCATCTGCTGATGTTCGTAAAATCGCGTCAGAGCACGCACCTTCTGGCGCTTCTGTTTCATATCAGTATTTTTCTGATGGCAGAAAAACGTTGCTAAAAATGCTGTCTTCCCTAGATACCAATGGATGTACTAATAGCCTTCCTATTGAACGCCCCGTAGGTGTCATTCAGTTTGATGTAGTTCGGGGGTGATATGGGGAAAATCCTGCGACGATTTTGCAAAGGGTGGGCAACCATCTGGAAAGTTGAGGGGAAAGATAAATACGGGAAGCCTATATTTTCAGAGCCAATCCATATCCGGTGTGATTACGGAAGTAGCTTTAAAGATGGTAGTAAAACTATTGGTACTGAAATAATTATTAAGAATGTCATTTGGACTGAGTATAGCGAAGCTTCTCAAGAAGACTATATCGCCATCGGTAAGTATGAAGACAGAGAGCCATTTTTGCATGGTGCTAGTAGGATTAAGTCTATCGATAGAGACCGTGATATTAATGGCGGTCTAGATGATTACACACTAACAACGGCGGTGTAACTATGGGGGCAAAAGTAAAAGGAATAAGTAATGCGATATCTAACTTAAACTCTCTGGTTGGAAGCATAGCATCAAAGAAGATAGCTCGAGCCATGCATAGAGCGCTAGATATTGGTGGCAGGCAAGCTGCTGTATACACGCCAATTGACACTAAAACGCTCATTAATTCACAATTTAGAGATGTAAAAGTAAAAGGTGCTCTATTTACTGGTCGCGTTGGTTATTCTGCTTCATATGCTGTTTTTGTTCATGATCCTAATGTTAAACAAACTTTCCGCAGACCTACTGCTAAGAAAGAATTCCTCCTGAAGGGGTTTAAGGAAACGAAGCAAATGATTGATCAGGCTGTTGCTGAGGAACTTAAAATATGACGACCTTTGAGAGACTGAAAAACTATTTTTCTGAATCAGGGTTATCTGATGGTTTCATTCAGCAGGATTATATTTGGAATGAAAAAGAAGGTAATGATTCAGATTCATATATCGTATTTCAGCAACTAAATGGAACTGGTCGTATTGATGATTTAAGTGGCGATGATTTCTTCACCGTTTCACTCATATCTGGCAAGGCGTGGATTGATTTTATTGTTCAGAGAGCTAACGAAATACTAGAGTATGTAAGGTGTCACTCTAGAAGTCATAACATTGGTTTTATTATCAATACATCTGGTTTTGTTAATCCAATTCAAACGACAGAAGGTAGGTTTATTATCCCGCTTTCTTTCCGCTGTACATCTTAAATTAAACACATCTCAACAGGTCGCTTATGCGGCCTTTTTTATTTGCAAATAAAGAGGTTATAACATGGCACAATGCCCTGATGATAAAGGCCTAGTGATGGGTAACGCAGGTATTCTGCGCATTGCAAAAGGCTGCCCTGACCAAGTACCAGCACAAGATCAATTCTTGCGCTTAGGTGCATTAACAAGCAAGTCATTCGATTTCGGCATGGAGACCGTGACATCTAATGCTGATGACACTAAAGGCTTAACTGAGTCAATTGTTACTGGCGCTGACTTTACGATTAGTTTTGATGGTGAACTAAAGAAAGCTGGCGTAACCGGTTCTACTTCCGCGTTTGATATTGCCAAAGAAATCCTTGATGAAATCAAAGCAAGTCGTCAACCAACATATTGGGTTCAACTTGATATGAAAGGCGATGGCTCTGATGTTGTTCAGGGCTATATGGCTTTCACGTCTTGGTCAATGGAGTTTCCAACAAAAGAAATTTCCACTTATTCAGGTGAATTGAAAGTCTATGACTCAGACACCGTTGAGTGGTTGCAAGAAGAAGTTGTTGTTGAAAGTGTCGCAGTAGATCCAGCCACTCTGTCTGTAAAAGTGGGTGAAACTAAGACATTTACTGTCAAATTTACCCCAACAGATGCGACTAACAAAAACTACACCGCTGTAAGCGATAAGCCGAATTTTGCAACAGTTACCCAGCTTGTTAATGTGGTCACTGTGCGTGGTGTTGCTGAAGGTACTGCAAACGTTACTGTCACATCCGAAGATGGTAGTAAAACAGCAAAATGCGTGGTTACTGTTACCGCAGCTTAATATTACAAAGGGTGCTTTCGAGTGCCCTTGATAATATTCAGGAGGGATTATGACACCTATTTTAGAAATCGGGGAGATGGTTATCTCTACTGATAAAAAGGATTACTTATTTAGACCATCGTTCATCAATATGACAAGAATCGGTGAGCCTAAACAGATTGTGAAAGCCTACGGTCAATTAAATGGTGCTGAGGTGCAAGAGTTAATTGCACGCGCCGTAATGAGCTACAGGGTTATTCCTGAGTGGTTAATAAAAGCCATTAGCAAGCCAACATATGGGCGTAATATCCTACAAACTGCAATGATGGTTATGCAGGCGTGCTGTGATGATGATTGTTCAGAAATCATTGGTGAATGGAAATCAGGTAAACGCGGCATTGTCTACAAAAACGGCAAGATGCCAATCGCTGACATTATCGTTATTGCTAGAGAACTATTTACTCACGGAATTATCGGTAAAGCTAAGATCCGCAAACTTCAACGCAATGAAGGCAAAAACGAATTCTCAGATGAGTTTATGGCAATTGATTATATCAGTTCAGCTCGTGCGCACTTTGGTATGAATCGAGAGGAAGCCGAACAGTTAACCATGACTGAATTTCAGATGATGCTCAAAGCTAAATACCCTGATGAGAAAGGCTTCACTAAAGAAGAATATGACAACATCATGAAGCAAGATGATAGGCGTAATAATGAGTTAATCAGTGGTAAGCGCAGATTGGTGAGCAGAAAGAGAAAGTAGCCAATTATCAGACTTGAGATATTTTATAGTAAAGGTAGGAATATGAACAAAATCCTAAGGCAGTATCGACATATGAAGGTGCCTTTATTTGAATCTGGATATATTATCTATTGTGGCTCTTGGGATGATTGGCGCGCTCTACATGAAAAACTAGGCATTGATGGTGGGGATAGTTTTGTTAACGGTGCAAGTCATACAGTTACTAACACTCAGTGTGTACTCCATATTATTGGTGTGTTTAACGGTAAATTATCTACTCTAGCTCACGAATGCGCACATATAGCGTTCGACATTTGTTACCGCGTCGGTGTGAGCGTTGAAACAGGGGCCGCGAATGAAACATTTTGTCATCTTATTAGTAGGATGGTGGATTTCTGTGTTAAACCCAAAAAAGCCGACGTAGGCCGGCTTTAATTATTACAACAGGTTAAGGACGCTTACTGTTTGGTGTTCTTTTTTCAAGAACCCATGTGTTGCCAGATTGCGTTGTTGGTGGTAGCTTTTCGTTGTCTCTCACTGTGGCATAATTGTTTTTTAAACCGCCACGAGGTCCAACTTCTCGATAGATACCGCCATCTTTACCTGTGTTTTCACCGGGTTTTTTACCCATAATAAAAACTCCTTGTAATGCTCGTTATTGAGCAGAACAAATATTAGACGTGAATTTAATTAAGTCAAATATCCGTACAAAGGAAATGGGGCTGCTACTAACCTGATGACGTTTGGTCCTTTGTTCGTTTTCTGAAAGCGGTAATCCCAACCTTGTCCGAAGATAGCCGAACGGTGGATTTGAGTCGTTTTGTGGGTGATGTATACTGGTTATATAAACAGTTTTTAATGTATAACATTTAAAAAAATTGGCGTTAGGTACTGGTATACTTTGGATTACGTTGCTATAACAAATTAAATAATAAGGTAAAAAAATAAACCGTAGGATTTAAAGAGCATAATTATATTTTTATAATTGATAAATTTATATAAATAAAGATAATGAATATAACAACAATATGATTGTGTGCTTTTTATACTCCTGTGATATATTTAATGACCAAATGGGAGGATAACTATGATGGCTAAAAACTTAAAACATAAAAAACACCAATGTGAGACATCAGACAATGGTGAGTATCAGGTGTTTATGGAGCAGGTGGAGGCCCAGATAGAAAGCGCTCAATTATCCATAGCTGAGAAAAAAGCTGAATTCAAAAGGATTAAAGAGAATGGCGCTAGACTCACAAAACACCGTTTCACTATATGATTTTATATATCTAGATAAACCAAGAATTCTTACTCTTCTCGCCCAGCTTTCTAGTAATGGGGTACAGCAATCCCTAAAATTAATTAATGGCGAAAAAACCTCAATTTCTGTTGAGAAAAAAATGGGAGCAAAAGCTGGAATTCTGGGGTCAGGAGTTTCTGGGGACGGAGGTAAAAAGACACAAGATGATTCCACAGAGTCAATTGAATCTATTCATGATGTGTCTTGGTCATCACCTATACAACTGTTAGATTTGCTAAGTGAGTTGGGAGTAATACACAATGGAACTGAAGGATCTAGCCTTGGGTCTATCGTAATTGCTAAAGGTGGTGTGAGAATATTTGACGTTATGAGCTTAAAAAAAAGCACTTCCAGTTATTGGTGCAATGTTTAACGCCGGTCTTGATCAGCCATCCCTTCCTCCAAAAGCAAAGCAAAAAAAATCAAAAAATATTGAAGATATTGTGATTGAAGGTGGTTTAACTATTGGCATGGTTGGCAGCATGCTTGATTTTGTTAACGATTCATTACAGATGGATTTATTTGAAGAAAACGGCAATGCTACATGGATGACTCTATCCATAGATGGTCTAACAATAAATTCTGCTGATTTAGCTCTGAAATATGGCTCACGAATACCAGGGGAATGGATTGTAATCGGAATAATAGACTCATTACCAGATCATTACTCAGAGCAGTACATTGAGATACCAGATGACAATAACCCCATGAAGAGTGGATTATCTGGAATGCTAGATGCAATTAGAGATAACATGGGAAGGAAAAGTACCAGTTACAGTCTTACCCCGTTAATGGTATTCAGAAAAGCAATTACCTCAGAAATAGAAAGCTGAATTAGTTATTATTGCCACTAACCCGCTTCGGTGGGTTTTTTATTGCCTGAAATCTACAACCTATTGATATAGTTTGATTATAGCGAATCGCGAGAATTGATAGCCCATCCTTGGGCTGTAGTTATTTTTTTTCGGTAAGAGCATTTAGTAAATTTTCAATTCTCTGTAGCTTGGATTCCATAGTGTTTAGTTTTTCTTGTAAATTGTTATCATTACCTATTTTCGTACCAGTTGGGCTAAATTTGTTATTCGCCTTGACCCTATCAGATGTTAAGGGTAGTTGAGCCTGTAGCGCAACCCCGATTACTTGGCGTATATCTCCAATAACGCATGATGGATAGTCATCATTTAATGAGTAAAGATACCAGTCGCCTTGGTCAAATATTAATTGTTTAAAGCTACAAAACCCATCAATGTAATGAAGCACATAATCCATATGGTTAGGCTCTAAAGACGGATCTATGATAACAATAGTACCTGATGGAAAGCTGACTCCATAAGAAGAGGTCATTGAATCACCTATGACTTCATAAGCAAATGCTTTATCACTAGCTTCAGGGATTGAAGGGACAAACCTTGAAAAACTAGCAGGATTATTCAAGTCGAAAACTGAGTCAGAATAAGAGAGGACTGGAATAAGAGGTAGAGTTATAGTTTTAACAACCTTACTTAAATCTGGGGCTTCTCCAGTTCCTTCTGCTAGCCATTCTGATGTTGTACCAAGTGCAGCAGCCAAATTAGTTAAAACATTTTTTCTTGGTTTGGAGTTTCCAGCCTCATAAGCTGCAATCTGTCTGCGCACTACACCAACTTTCTCCGCTAATTCACCTTGTGTTAATTCAGCAGCTTGTCTGGCGGCGCTAATTCTATTTTTAAAACCATCATCTATTTTCATATGTGAACTCTTTAAAATTCATATTGACACAATGTGAGTCATGATATATAACTAATAATACATCATGAAGATGTGATATTGAAATACTTCACAGGAGATAAAATGGAAAAGAAAAACAGAATTATGCCGTACCCATTTCGAATGAAGCCAGATATGAGGCAATGGATTGATAATGTTGCGGAGAATAGACGGCGCTCTACTCAAGTTCAGCTTGAATATATTTTAGAGGTATTTAGAGAGAAAGTGGAAAATGGTGAACTTGAGATGCCGTAAAAAAGAAGAAACCCCAATTGTTCGAGCAATTGAGGTTTCATTATCAAATAAACTCTTGGGCGAGAATAAGTGACATGACTAATTTAGCAAATATTAACGACATGAGCAATTCAGTTAAATCCATCCCAGCAATTATGCATAACGGAATACCTGTAGTTACGACTGAACTGTTAGCTGAGTTATATGATACTAAAAGTAACAACATAAAAGTAAACCACTCCCGTAATGCAGGTCGCTTTATTGAGGGTAAGCATTACTTCAAAGTTATTGGAAATGCTCTAAAAAATTTGCGAGTTACTTTAAGTAACCTACAAATTTCACCAAAAGCGAGAAGTTTAATTCTGTGGACAGAAAGAGGTGCGGCTCGCCATGCGAAAATGTTAGACACAGACAAAGCATGGGATGTGTTCGAATTAATGGAAGATCACTATTTTAATAAAGGAAAAAATGAGGTTGTTGTTAGCACGCGCCCAATAACCCAAAGGGAAAAAGATGCTCACAACATTAACGCTCTATTTAATCACTACGATGTTTTTTATTCAGCATGGAAGTCAGAAATATATCCAATACTAAGACAACTTGAATCACCACTTGCTGGAAGGTTGGTTGATAGATTTCAAGATGGTTATGCGTTTCTGATGAATTTAAGGAGAGATATTAACGGGAGATTACAAGAAGGTGAGTTGCCAAGAATATGCAGGTAAAAACAGAAAAGCCAATAGTTGCGATCTATTGGCTAATCCCAAACAAAACCCAGAAGGAAATGTTTCATGAGTGAGATCACTTTAACAAATAGTTTTAACACTGTCACGAACAAAACTATCGATACCCAGAAGTTATTATCAATGATTAACGTGGCTCGTAAGTCATGTGGTGAAAATCAAATTCGTAATAACGTATTGATTGAAAGAGTAAAAGACGAATTAGATGGCGAGACCTACAAAATTTTTGTAGGTCATAAAAATGGCGCTCAAATTGAAATAATTGAAATGGATATCAAACAAGCGCTTCGTGTAGCCGCTAGAGAATCAAAAGCTGTTCGTCGTGTTCTGGTTGACAAGCTGGAATCAATGCATGTAGCTTCTCAAAAAAGTGGCAAAAGCCAATCAGGTTTACCTGAATACCGCCAAGCTAGAACGCTTAAAATGTCGGTTGATGCCATTACTAACTTATTCGACTTAATGCCGAACCTGAGTGATGAGGCAAAACAGTGTGCAGCAGCTAATATCGTCAATCCGATTGTTGGGTTTGAAGCCGTTCCTTTGCCGGCACTTGAACAAAAATATTATACAGCTGGTGAAGTTGGAGAAATGCTTGAAGTATCTGCCAATAAAATTGGTCGCATGGCTAATAAGCATGGGTTAAAAACAGAGGAATATGGGAAATATTTCTTAGATAAATCTGCTTATTCTTCAAAACAGGTTGAAGCATTCAGATATAACGACAATGGAGTAAAAGCATTACGACACGCCATTCATGGTGTTGAAGTAGCTTAAACACCCAAGCCAAGGACGGCTTGCTTGAGATCACATATCACGCCTCTTAACTGAGGTATTTTGTATTAATAGGTGAAACCGAATTTACTAGATATAAAATCAATCTATACTGTGTTTTTATACAGTTATTGGTTGGTGCGGGTTGTGATCATAAAACCAGTGTTTTTTTTCACAGATGTATAAATTTAATTTATGTCATAAAATCAGTGCAATTTTTATTTTTAGGAAAATGAAAAATGACGGTTGTTGCTGATGGTGAAGGAAATGATTTAATCGAGTGCCCATTATGTGGAAACCAGCATGATGATAATGAACTTTGCACTTGTGGTTATGACCCAAAATTAAAAGAAAAAAGTAAGTCTAATTATCGTGCTATTCATGCCCTTACAGCTACTCTTGATTTTGTTGTTGGAGATAAAGGTCGGGATATTAATGTAGAAATCGGCAAAGAATGGGGATTGGATTCCGATGATGTAGTGCAGTTTATATCTAGTGCGGATAAAAGGTTCATGGCGAAAAGAAAGAGCCACGGTGTCATGAAAGAAGATGCTATGCCGCACAATACCCCAAAAACATTTTCAAGATATTTAGATAAAGACCTTTCATTTGTTGATTTCGTTACAGGTATTATGAAGTTAATGAAAAGAGAGGCTTATGAAGATAGATCTACCCTATCAGGAGGTGCTTTAGTCTTTATTCATTATCAAGTAGATTTAGATGAGAGTAGTGATGGTAGGTTATTGATTATAATGGTAAATAAGAAAGGTGTTTTTGACTTCAATGAAAGCCTTGTGCCTAAAAAAATACCGTCTGTAAATTTAGACGCTTTAAGGCAGGCGGTGTTGATTGACCTAACGTTATTTAAGTCAAGTTACCCAAACAATGAGGGCGACCCATATTTACACTTTATTACAGGCATGTCAAAAAGTGGTTTTTTTAAAAGGGCGCTTGGTTGTAACCCTAAAATTGACAACAAAAGAAGTATAGAGCAGTTACATGAAGCCTTAGATGGATTCTCTAACAATATATCACTAACAACAGAGCAAAGAATCAAGGTAAGGGAATCAGTAAAAGCCTTTATTTACGTTAAAGCCAGAAGTGTTGATAAGAAAATGACCATTAGTGATGTTGGAAAAGTTATAGAGAAGTGTATACCTGAAATACAGAATGTAGCGGGTAAATTTGAACAGTATGTTGATATAAATGAGTACACAATTGATCAGTACTTCGAGCCTCATTACACATCATCGAAACCATTTGGAGAGATAAAAATCTCAGATGATGATGACGAGTATGAAGTAACGTGTAATGTTAATACAATCGGTTCCAGTAATAAATCAGACAAGAAAATAATTTACGATAAAGCAAATTCTCGCTTAATTATCCGCTTAACAGATTCGGGTATAACAGAAATAGAGAAAATTATTAAGGGGGCTTAAATGCTCAACGTTGATGAGTTTGAAAATTTTGTAAAAATAATGAAGGGCTCATCTACATCAGTTGTCAAAGGGCATTGTATAATTAAATTCGGATGCCCTCTTGATAACATTGAATATTTTGAGACTTTGTTAAATAAATACGGCGTCACTTCAATTTCTGAAAAAAGACAGGATGAATTTGTCATTAGCACTGATTTTTTAGATGAGTCCATCCTGTATCTTTCTATGGATAAGCTATGGTATAAATCTTGCTCAATAGGTAGAGTACCTGAGTTTTTTTATATTCTAAAAGGGAATCAGTCTTCATTAGAGGAATCAAAAGAAACACTATCAATATCTTTGTTTTTAAAGTGGAAAGCTATAGTAGGAAAGGTTTCAAATCATGTTATTAATGATAAATGTATTCTATATATGCCAAATGATGATGGCGGGAAAGAGTTGGTTATAACCATAAATGAGAGTTTGGATTTTGTAAAAAAAATAAACTATAAAATAGACTCAAATCTTTCTGCTGACAACATACTGAAAGTTTTAGATATAAATGACGCTCAATCTACTGAGCGTGAATCAATAATGAGAACGGCGATATTTGAATTAATAAAAGACAATGAAACCAAAAGCTTAGTTTCAGTTATAGATGTTGGAGATAAGATATATGTTCGTTATTTAAACCTACTTGAGTTATATACAAAAAGATTTTCAGTAAACAAAATACTTTCTGAACTAGAGCAAAAGCAACTTGAGTATACAACTAAAATTAATGATTTTGTCTCATCTAGCCAGAATAAAGCATTTGCCATTCCGGGGGCTTTGATTGCGGTTGGCGGGCTAGCAAAATCAGGAGGTCTTGTCGACTCAGTTCTCATATTTTTCGGTCTATATTTGATATATAGGGTCACTTATATCTCAAATGAGATATTGATTAACTCTTATGACTCATTGAAAAGTAGTCTAAATGATTTAATAAAAAGATATTCTAAGTTCGATGAAGGTGTCGAGGTGCGAGATGCTGCATCTAAAATAGATTCAGATATAAGTGGAAAAATAGAAAAGGCCAAAGAACGTATTGGTAAGATTAATGACATGGGTGTGATCATGTTAGTTGTAGGTGCTATCTACTTAATTATGAAGTGGCTGACGTCCCCATAGTATGCTTATTAATTTTGAACCTGCTTCGGCAGGTTTTTGTTTGCTTCAATTTGCACCACAAACAGCTAAACTAATAACAAATTAACTAACGAGGATGGTGTTGTGAGGAAACTATTAATTGCATCTATTGGGGTGTTATCTTCCTTGGCTATTTTATTTAGTGCTAACTCTACTGCTAAAGAAAATATAAAAATATCAGATGTTGCAAAAGCAGTTTGTATTAATCATAAAGATAAAGAACCGTGTGAAGGCCTTGTTATCGCATCAATGGGGCATGCTTTCGATCAGGGGAGGATTAGCATGGTTTGCGATTTAATGCGTGAATCTGGGGATGAGATACCAGAAGAGCAAAAGGATAGATGTGATGAAGCAAATGAAATGTTGTTAGATGTGCGAAGTGTAAAATATTAACCTGATATATTAACAATCTCAACCCTGCCAACTGGCGGGGTTTTTCATTTTAAGGAGCCGATAAATGGCACAAGTAGGCGAAATTGTTTATCAAGTTCAAATGGATGTTGAGCAATTGCTAACATCTCAGCGTCAGTTAGAGCAACGTCTTAATCGAATGGATAGCAGCTTTAACAGAACGTCTCAGTCGGTGAATAACACTGAACGTTCAATGTTATCTTTATCCAAAGTTGCCGCATCACTTGCCGGCTATCTATCAGCTTCAATGGTTGCTAGTTACTCCGAAGCATGGACTGAGTTAAACAACAAATTATCTAACTCTGTTCGTGCAAGTGAGTCACTTATTGATGTTACTCAACGAGTATTTGATATCTCTCAAGCAACGCGATCTAGTCTTGATGCCACAGCAACACTCTACGCACGATTAGAACGAGGAACGAGAGAGTACAATACATCAGCAGAAGACTTAGCAAAATTAACATCCATCATTAACCAAGGTTTTATCGTATCTGGTGCTACTGCGCAGGAAGCAGAAAACGCCATTATTCAGCTATCGCAGGGTATCGCGTCTGGCGTTCTCCGTGGTGAGGAATTTAACTCAGTAGCAGAGCAGGGTAGCCGCTTGATGGTTGCGCTTGCTGACTCAATGGGTGTTGGTATTGGTCAGCTGCGCAAGATGGCTGCGGAAGGTAAACTAACTACAGATGTTGTTGTGAAAGGATTGCTTTCTCAAGGTGATGCGATCGGTAAAGAGTTCGCTAAAACTACTCGAACAATGTCACAGGCATTTCAAGAGGCAGGGAACAACTTAACCAAGTTTCTTGGTGAAAACACAACAATAAAGACATCTATTAACGTATTCAGTGATGCTGTTATCGCCGTCAGTAGGAATTTAGATGCCATGGCTGACGTTTTAACTTTTGCAGCTGGGGTTATAGGGTCTAGATTTCTTGCTGCACTATCTCTTGCTGGTGTTGCACAATTAAAGAAAGCAAAAGATACCATAACGGCTAGTATAGCGACAAGAAACTCAGCCAAAGCAGAGGTAATTGCTGCAAAAGAGACGCTAACTAGGGTGCAGGCAGAAAAGGCATTTGCTTTAACGACTCAACAATCATTATCAGCTCAGCTTTCAGCCGCTCAGACTGAACAACAACGCTCAAGAATAAGAAATGAATTATCGGCAAATTCAGCAAGAATAGCAGCACTGACCAGACAGGAAACCCTAGAAACAAATAGATTAGCTGCGGCCCAAGCAAGAGTTGCATCAACAAGTATTACTATGGCTAGTGCAATGAAAGCTCTCAATATTGCCACGGCTCCTTTGGGTGGACCTATGGGGGCACTAATGCTTGCTGGTGCCGCAATGTATTACTTCCATCAAAAAACGGAGCAGGCGAAGCAAGAGGCTCGAGATTTTGCTGATAGTGTCGATCAGTTAACAGCTAAATTAAAAGAGCTTTCATATCAAGAGATTGCTCGTGACGCTCAGGATGCTGCTGATAAGCAAAAAGTTCTAAATGCAGAAATGAAAGAGCAAGAAAAGCAACTAGCTAGGCTAGAAGCTCGATTAAATATGCAACAAGAAGCTCTTGGTGATAATCCTGAATTAATTGAAAGAAACACTATAAATATATTAAGAGAAAAAATAAAACTAGAAGGTGATCTAGCTGAAAACAAAAAACGCTCAGAATTAATAACTAAATATCTAACAGATGCACAAAATGAGTACGATAAAAAACTGAAGGAGGCTATTGATTTAAGCGTTAAAAGCGCAACAACTCTTGATATTGAAAAATCAGCATTAGGCAGGCTCACCCAACAAATAAGAGATGCAACAGGCGCTAAAAGTGAATTTAATGCCACACAATTGGAAGTTAAATTATCAGAGAAGGCCTTGGATTTGCGTAAGACTTTAGAGAGAGAAATAAAGTTAGCAAATTCAAAAAGTGAGGTAGATAAGAGATTATTGCAAGTTCAATTTTATGCAGAAGATAATAATCTATCCAAAGAGGAGGTTTTGGTATTAAATCAGGTAGCAATTGCGGCCCAAGATGCCAAAGATGCCGCAGCCGAACGCAACAAAACGACCAAGGAATCAACCAAAGCCACAGACGCAGCATATGAGGCACTAAAGCGCCAGAGAGAAGAAATTGAGCTTTTAAACAAAGGTTACAAAGACGGATCTCTTGAAATGGCTAAGTATGATGCTGTTAAAGCATTGGGTGACAATGCATCTCCTAAGCAGATTGAAAAAGCGGAGCAACTCGCAGAAGAAAAATACAACATTGAGTGTAATCTAGCTGATAAGAAAGCTGCGCTTGAGCTTGATTTAGTCGCCAAGGCTAAGGAATCTCACGATAAGCAGTTGGCAGACTTAGAGCGGATAACAAAAGATGATGTATCTCTCACTGAACAGGCAGCAAGGCGTAAAGCTGAAATTGAGGCGGAATATCAGCAAAAGATAGCCGAAATAAAGGCTAATAACACTGTATCACCGCAAGATGACATCAAAGGGAAAGTAGATCCTGTTCAGCAACTAAAAAACGAACACGAGCGTAAACTTGCACTTATTCGTGAGTTTGAAACAGAAAAAGGCGCTATTACTCAGCGTGGCTTAGAGTTAATGAATGCCGCCAATACTCAATATGAGCAAGAACGGTTAAATGCTCAATGGGAGATATGGCGTAATCAGAGCCAAGCTAATCAATTCTTAGCTGATGGGTTGGACGCATTAGGGCAACGCTCTACCAACGTACTCACAGGGCTATTAACAGGCACGCAATCCCTTAACGATGCTTTCCGTAATGTCGCATTAACCATCGTAGACCAAGCCGTTGGCGCTCTGGTTCAAATGGGTATGCAGCAGGTTAAGAATATGGTTACTGAAAGTGCCATGCGTAAGGCTTCCAATGCACAAGCTATAGCTGAGGCTACAACTACTGGCGCAGCAATTACAAATGCTATGGCTCCGGCGGCAGCGACAACCAGTATTGCCACTATGGGCTCTGCTGCTACATGGGGTATGGCAGCAATGGCAACAGCTATTCCCGCTATGATTGCGCTTGCTGGTGCTCGTAAAAATGGTGGGCCCGTAAATGCTGGCTCTATGTATCGAGTGGGTGAGGGTGGTAAGCCTGAGATATTCAAGGCATCTAACGGTAGTCAGTACATGATACCGGGTGATAATGGTCGAGTTATTAGTAATCGACAAATGGGTAAAGGTGGTAATGGTGTCAGCATGGGTGATATGCACTTTACATTCCAAGTTCAAGCACCTAATGGCATCACTCAAAAGGAAGCACAACAGATACAGCAAATGGTGAGAGGTACGGTTTATGACGTACTTGGTAACGAAATGCGTAGCGGTGGTGCTTTGGAAAAAGTAAGAAGTTGGTAATTAAGAGAGGTGGTTATGAGTAATCAAAATTTAGAAGCGTTAGTTAGTACGTTATCAGCACAAGTGGTACAGCAAGGGCAACAAATTGCAGAGTTACAAAAACAGCTCGCGGATATGCAATTAACGAGCTGTGATTTTCAGGTGTTGCGAAAGATGACTAGTGATAATTTTGCGTATGCGGTATCTCGACTAAAATATTCCGCATCTCGTAGCTAAATTACCTCTGGAATATATAATCGAGGTATTCAATCATATCTTTTTCATAGCTATTGTGTTGTTCAGTTTTTGGGGGCGTTTTAGTGGATTCTAATAGATAGTTATAAGCTTTTTCTTTATCTTCGGGATTTAATGATAACTCAACTAAAAACCTTAGCACTTTACTATTCATTGAGCTATAGGCTAGTAATTTAGAGGTAGAGTTTGCATTTATTTCAATAGCATCGGAGTGCTCCTTAATTGTATCAGCCATTTTGTTAATAGCTTCACTTAATTTAATCGGTTTTTCGATTGGATTATTATTTTCTGACATTTCATTCCCTCACACCGAAGTAATCAGCCATTCCTTCGGCAAGTTTCTCTGGGCTGAATATATAAAATAACCTAATGGATATTTATTAATATCCTGATATTTGATCAGGCGGCTTTGTGTCGCCTTTTTTATTGGAGTAACCAATGGAAGAGTTTAAATGGCGACCTGAAACAGCTTATCAGGTGGGTAATGAGCCTAAAGTGAAAGTAGCTAAGTTTGGTAACGGTTACGAACAAAGAGTCAAAGACGGGATCAACAACCAACTAAAGACTTATCAACTCTCATTTGTTAAGCGTACTGATATTGGGAAACAGATTGATGAGTTCCTTAAGGCTCGAGGTGCAGTTGAATCATTCTTATGGCTAACCAGTGATGATAACTCTAAACGTAAATTTGTTTGCCGTGGCTGGCAGGTAACGCCAAGGGCGACGGTATGGCAGATAGATTGCACATTTGAGGAGGTTGTTGCATGAGGGATATACCTCAAGAGATGCGCATAAATGTTGCAGATTTACAGCAAAATGCAATGTTAGATTTGTATGAGGTCGATTTAAGTCGTTTTGGTGGTGATGTTTACCGGTTTCATGACGGCATGAATGGCTTATTAAAACCTATTGTCTGGCAGGGTTTACGATATGAACCTTATCCTGTTCAGGTTACAGGGTTTAGTGTAACGACTCAGGGTGCATCAGACAGACCAAAAATGACGTTTGCTAACTTTGACGGAATGTTAACTGCGATTAACAACGACTATGATGATGCGCTAGGCGCTATCGTTACTCGCAGGCAGGTTTTAGAGCAATATCTCGATGCTGTTAATTTTCCCAACGGAAACCCACAAGCAGATCCAACCAGAGAAGCCGTTCAAAAATACGTTGTCGAACAGCGAGAAAGTTCAGACTCTGATTTTGTGACGTATATATTAGCACTTCCAACAGAAACAGATAACGCCCTGATACCTAGACGGGTTATTCAGGCTGATATCTGCTCGTGGCGATACCGAGGATTTGATTGTGGTTATGATGGACCACCTGTTGCAGATGAAAAAGACCAACCAACAACCGATTCCTTAAAAGACAAATGCTCTCATAAATACAGCGGGTGCAAATTAAGACACAAAGGAAAGATGCCATTCGGCGGGTTTTTAGGTTCAAATAAATTAGGTTAATCCATGATTGAGAAAGACATTATCGCTCACGCGAAAGCAGAAGGAGTGAGGGAGTCTTGCGGCTTAATTTCGGGTGATAGGTATTTCCCTTGCAGAAACATACATCCCGATCCGCAAAACTATTTTGAAATTAACCCAGACGATTGGATGACGGCAGAGTGTTACTCAGACGTCAAAGCTATTGTTCATAGTCACCCTGATGGAAAGCCTTTCCTGAGTTCTGGTGATAGAACAATACAAAGGAAAACAAATCTGCCTTGGTGGTTGGTATGTGATGGAGTGATCCATAAGTTCAGGCCAATAGCGCCACTGTTAGGTAGAGAGTTTAAACATGGTGAGCAGGATTGTTATTCCATTATACGTGATGCCTATCATCTGTCAGGCATTCAGCTAGATGATTTTATTCGTCCCGATGAATGGTGGTACACAGAACAAAATCTCTATCTTGATAACACGGACAAGCAGGGATTTTATCAAGTAGAAGAGGCTCAAGAAGGCGATATGATATTGATTTGCTTAGGAACATCAAAACCTTGTCACGCTGCGTTGTACTTAGGTAATCAAGAGATATTGCATCACAGGCCAGACAGATTGAGTAAGCGAGATACTTACGGTGGTTACTGGTTTAAATACACTCACAGCATTTGGAGGCATAAACAATGGTCAAATTACAGTTTGCAGGCTATTTACGCAGATTTGGACGCAGGTTCGAGCTTGAGGTAAGTAATGCAGGTGAGGCCTTACGCTGTCTTTGCTATCAAATTGATGGGTTGAAAAAAGAGATTAACCAAGGTCAGTTTCGCGTTCGTATCGCAGGTAATGATATGACCGAGGATAGTATTTCCACGGGATTAAGTACGCCATTAAATGAAGGTGATGTTATTACGATCGTCCCCATAGTTGGTGGTGCTAAATCTGGCGGGTGGCTAGGCATTATTGGTGGAGCTGCTTTAATTGGCGTATCGTTTTTAATACCGGGCGGATTTTTGGCAACGATGACATCGACCGCATTATTTGCCGCTGGTGTAGGTGTGGCCGCCGCGGGATTGGCAACCATGTTAACTAAAACACCGCCAGCGCCAAGCATAGAGGGGCGAAACTCAGAAAGTAACCAGTATTTCAGTTCGTTAGCAAATAGAGTGGGGCAAGGTTATCCGGTTCCTATCTGTTATGGCGAGATGGTTGTGGGTTCAAATGTAATATCACAAGGTTTGGAGACTGTTTAATGGGCAAAGGTGGCGGTGGAGGAATCACTCCAAGGTTGCTCGATGACAACTTAAAAAACAAACAATTTCTTAATGTCATCGATTTAGTTTCAGAAGGGCCAATAGAAGGGCCTGTGGGTGGTATGTCAGGTTTTCTATTGAATGGAACTCCTGTTGTAGATGCAGATGGCAATCCAAATATTCATGGTGTTGAAGTTCAGTGGCGAGCAGGAACGCAAACGCAAGAACCATTAGAGGACTTTCCTTTTGTAGAAAAAGAAATTCCTGTCAATGTAGAGGTAAAAAAAAGCACACCAATCTTACGCACTATTTCAGATCAGGAAACTGACCGCGTTAGATTCACTTTGGGGGTTTCTGCTCTTGTTAGTCAAGATGACAAGGGAAATCAGCACGATGCTACGGTAGAAATGCTTATTGAAGTTAATGATGGTTCTGGTTGGACACATGCAGAAACAGCAAAAATAACCGGAAAAATCAGTGGCCAATATTTAGAATCATATATCATTGATGCGCCTAAAAAGAAACCTTTCCAAATTAGAGTTTCACGATTAACAGATGATAGTAAAAGTGATCTACTGAAAAACGGAACGGTATGGGCAAGCTACACAGAAATAACTGACGCTAAATTCTCTTACCCTAATTCTGCCGTCGTCGGGATGAAAATCGATAAATCCCAATACGGTGATACACCCAATCGCACCTATCATATTAAAGGGATGATTATCCAAGTTCCTGATAACTATGATCCGGAGTCTCGTACTTACACTGGCATCTGGACTGGTCGCTTCAAGCCCGCATGGACTAATAACCCTGCATGGGTTTTTTACGATTTAGTCACTAATGAACGATACGGTATAGGAGAGATGATCGGCTCGTTTGGCGTTGATAAATTCGCGCTATATGCCATTGCTCGTTACTGTGATGAATTGGTTGATGATGGGTTTGGCAACAAAGAGCCGCGCTTTACTTTTAATGCCTACATTACCTCTCAACGAAAAGCCAAAGAAGTGCTTGATGACTTAGCGTCCGTATTTCGCGGTATGCCTTTATGGGACGGACAGCAATTAACGTGCTTTCAAGATAGACCATCAGATCCAGTATGGACGTACACAAACTCAAATGTTATTGATGGAAAATTTAAATATACATCAACAGCGAAATCAGCTCGTCATAATGCTATCGAGGTGTCATGGATAAACCCGAGTAATGGATGGAGTGAAGAAAGAGAATTTATCCAAGATGATGATCTCATTCAGCGATTCGGCGGTGTAAATGTTAAGAAAGTTACTGCTTTTGGTTGCACTAGTCGCGGACAGGCTCACAGAGTGGGTAAGTGGATATTACAGACAGAAAAGCTGGAGAAAGATAGCGTTACATTCTCAACAGGAAGAGAGGGGATTAACTGCATCTCTGGCGATATTATTGAGGTAGCAGACGATAGCTTTGCAGGAGTGAAGGTAGGTGGTCGGGTTCTATCAGTTAATGGTAGCGCTATTACTATTGATGCGCCTATAGATTGGAAATATGACGATAAAGGTACTTTCTCATTTTTAGGGACATCAGGCAGGTTCGAGAAAATAGAAATTCAATCTATCGATGGTGATATTGTCACTTTGCGTGAGGTTCCTCGTGGACTGAAACAATATGGTGTATTTTCTATTACCAAAAGCATGCTAATAACAAGATTGTTTCGAGTTATTACCATTTCAGAAAATAATGATGGAAATTACTTATACAACTGTATTCAGCATGAACCTCAAAAGGAAAGCATTGTTGATAATGGAGTTGATTTTACTGGGAACCCGCCAACGCAGAATGTTATTCGCATTCCTAATATAGAGCGTCTTTCTATTGCTTACGTTGATGATAGCCCTCAAGTTCAAGCTAGGGCTATGTGGGTAACAACAGCCATTAATAGAAATATTTCATTTAATGTCACTCTTTATAAAAACAGCAAGGTTGTATCTACTGGTAATACCACAGATTTAGAGTACTACTTTAATGGGCTTGAAGCCGGTGACTATCTTGTTGGGGTGAGAGGTCAAGACGCTAATGGAATGCTTGGTAATGAATCAAAAGTCCAGATGGTTATTGGTACGCCAAGTGCACCTAGCTCAATAATTGTTGAGTCTGGTTTTTTTGAAATAAAATTAATCCCTCATATCGCTGCGCCACACACTCTAAATACCGAGTTTGAGTTCTGGTTTTCTGGTGAAATAAAAATAAATAATATCAATGAGATAGAGTCAAAAGCTGATTTCTTAAGTCGCGCTAAGTTCTGGACAAAAGGGCAATTAAAGCCGGGGCGTGATTACTGGTTTTATGTAAGAAGCGTAAATGAATATGGGAAGTCTCATTTTGTAGAAGCTAAAGGACAAGTTGACGGTAACATAGACGCTATTCTTGAAGAATTAGCGGGGCAAATCAGCCGAGACCAACTCGCACAAGACTTATTGGGTGAAATTAACAGTAAAGCTAACCAAATCGATATTACTGAATTACATGAGTTGATGAGGATAAATCATGACAAGATTTTATCTGAGTTGATGAGGCATGGAGCAACGATTGAAGAAAGTGAAAAAAAATGGGAGGAGGCAGGAAAATTACTGGCTGAGCGGATAAATCAAGTTTCAACGGCAACAGAAGCACAGGCAGCCGCAATTAAACAAGAGCAACAAGCACGTATTGAGACTGATAAAACCGAAGCACAACAACGCCAATTCTTAGCCACTCAACTTCGTGGTGATTATACCGGTAATGATTTATCGAAAGTCACCGCAGGACTCATTTCCGCAGAGAAACAAGCACGTGTTACAGGCGACCAAGCAGAAGCGAAAGCCCGACAATCACTGGAAACACGGATGAATGGGAATGTTTCAGCGATTAATAAATCATTAGAAACCCTCACCTCGAAACAGCAAGCACAAACGCAAGAGATTTCAACGCTCAATTCAACTCTAAAAGGGAAAGCCGATAGCAGTGCAGTAAATGCGTTAAATACGCGAGTAACTAATCTCGATGGCAAAGTGACGTCCGCAACCTCTCAGGTACAAACGTTATCCAGCAAATTAGAGACGGTAAAAGCTGATTTAACGGGATCTGTGGTGGTGGATTTAGATTTATCTAAACTCAATGAAAACACCTATTATCCGATTATTTTGCCATTAGTAACTTCTCGACGTTATGCCTTTAAGGTTTTTAGGACCTTAGGGCAATATAGAGACAATAAACCGAGCTATGCGACTCACAATACCAAAGGTTTTGCCATGATTGTGGAATGGCAAGTGAGTGGTTCCGGATGGGGAACCCAGTCTGAAAACCGCATCATTGATAATTTTGATTGGCGATGGACAAATCAATCCCCTGTGATGGGGCCAGCTCAATTAACGAATGGTTCTGTGGAATATATCTATTTGCGAGGAGGTGCTAAATATCAGCTCACTAAGCATAAAAGTGTTAACCATCAAATTATCACCCGCACTTATACCAATAACAAACAATCGGTGGCACCGAAAGGATTTGTGGCGAATGAAGTACCTAAGTCCAGCGAACAGAAAGCCAATGCAACGGCGAATGCGGTAAACCAACTTGAAACTAAGGTGACTGAGGTCTCAGGTAAAGTGACCTCTACCGCCCAGCAAGTCACTCGCCTTGAAAGCCAAGTGGGTACAAGTTCAGCCAAAATTGAACAAACGTCGAAAGTGGTCACCGACATAAATGGCAAAATTTCCGCATCATGGACAATGAAAGTTCAGCAAGATAGCAAAGGGAATAAAGTCATTACCGGCATTGGCTTAGGATTTAATGCGCAAGGAAATAGCCAATTTCTGGTTAATGCCCAAAACTTTGCGGTGATATCGTCATTAAACGGCAAAGTGGTGACACCGTTTGTCGTGAAGAATGGACAGGTGGTTATTCATGAAGCCTTAATGGATAAAGCGTGGATACAGAAACTAGTGGTACTCGATTATTTTAAATCATCGGGATTTGATAAAGGGAATGGCTTTTTATTGGATGCAAAAAACAATATTTTCCGCTTTACGGGTGGTAATGGGGCATTAAATATCACCAATAATCAATTGGTCGTCAAAGATGAGAAAAAACGCCTTGTGATGAAAATCGGTTACCTAGGGAATTGATTTATGTATGGTCTTGAAATTTTTCCTGTTGAAGGCGGTAAACCTTACCGTTTAACGCGTGATACGCAAATTCTCTGTTATTTAACCTCTTATCAGATAGGGCCAGAAGATTGGCCCCATTATCGACAACCGAAAAAAACACGGAGCAAAGTCATCCATGAAGCCATGGGGTATGAGGCGTTCGCCATCCCGAGAGTGGCTTCTGTGTATATGGCGGTGAATGATTATGCGTATTTTCAGGGAATAACGCATATCCGAATGGAAGGGCCTGTATTACGTTATGAGTATGTTTATGACAATGTTCAGGTTCAAGACCCACAGATGGCCAAAAGAGCCAATATGGTGGTCGATATTTATGGTATCCCGTTACCGGATAGTACAAAACCAACGTATGGTGTGGAGTGGTATGGGGCCTTTCAGGGATTTCGAAGTGCGATTACACGTAATACACAAATGACTTATTGTGTGTCTCGACAAAAAATCCACCTTGAAGGTGGGCGCTATTGGTCTTTGCCAACAACATTACCGCATTTAGATAAGTGTGTTGTGTTTTATCATGCCACCAACCCTCAAGCGGAAGTGAGCTATTTAGCGCATAAAAAGCAATTATACAGTTCAGCCCAAACAGACATTTATGTGTGTGTTTTCGTTTCAGGAATGGTTTTGACCCCGAAGAGACGTTGGGGGTTATCACTGTACAGTGAAGATGGAACACTGGTCTTTAATACGGACTATTTGCCTTTTACCCGAGGAAAATCAATGGAATTGTTATTACGGGAGGGGAGTGTAGAGACTCCATATAGCTTGCCTTTAGTCTGTGCAACCAGTCAGTTTGTGAATGCGTCTTATCAGGATGACCCTATTGATTGGGCCAAGCGCAATACGGGGATATGTTTTCGGGGAAAACAGATTTTTGTGAGCGAACGAATACGTGATGCTCATCGGCAACATCATGTAGAGCAACGTATTCCCTTTTATGTCCTTAATGGTTCACATTATTTTTAATAAAATGAATACCTGTCTATATTTATGTGGGATACATGTCGCTTTTCTTTATTGGCATAATGCTTTCTGCTGATAATGATTGTTTTACTTTAATCATTTCTTTTTCATTTGAAAATTTATAATTAGGCAATAGTTCTTTAGGTTTGACACCTAAAATAAACGCGATAGAGAATAAATGTTCTACTGTTATTTTGGTATATCCATTCTCTATACGTGAATAGTGCTGTTGACTTATTTCCAATGAATGGGCTATTTCCCTCCCTGTCATCCCTAATTCTTTTCTTTTTTGCTTTATTCTATAAGCAATAATGGAATTAATTGTACTCATGAACTTCATTCTCCAACAATAAACAGATTTTTAAGTTTAACAGAGTAAAAAGCATTTGTTATAAAAGCATTTTACTCTACTTATAAAACTCAATTAATTTTTATTGATATGAAAAAGTAATCGTTGCTACTGCTTTTACACTTCCTGGCGTAATAGTATTTTCTGTTTTTATATAATTAGCTTTTAATTTTATACGTGGATTTATCTCTCCTCTATAATTTGAAAAATGCCATTGATTTTGATTTCCTTTGTTAGGAGTGTCTGAACCATAACTAATCGCAGTTACTTCATTATTTTTATATAATCTTAGCCCAACGCCTTTTGCCGTAGAATCCGTTGCTAATGTTAATATATCAGAACGATTCCCATGTTGGGTCGCATCATTTAATGTAGCATAAACATCAATACCGTCTTGGCATTGAAGTTGTATATTAACTTCCCCTCCTTGCACTTCTTTATACAAAGACGTGAACTGGGATTGATAGACAGTATTTAATGGAACAACATAATTCTTTTGATTCATCGAGCATGTTTGGCTTTGCACTTGGATGCGCCCTCCATTTAACATAACAGGAGCTGTTAATCTTTTATTATTCAAACTTGCCCGATTAGATTCCAATAAAAGATGGCCCAGTTGTTTGGTTGGTATCGTTACATACCCATTAGGTAATCGTCCTGTTGCGACAAAAGCAACATATAAACGAGCACCAAAACTTCCAGTTGCACCATTATAAGCATTTGGATTTGTATTGGCGGCAACAGGATCAATATATATACTTGAGCTGTTTATGGGAACCAATGGCGTTGCAGGCCAATAGCCCGCCATACCAATAATGATACCTAGCCCTGGAACTCCAGTATCAAATATATCGAAATCGGAAGATTGAGTGTTATTTCCTTGGCGAAAGTTATATGTGATTTTGCCTATTTTAGGTAATGTAGGAGTAAATTTTCCACGCATTAATGCTATTAAACTACCGCCGTTAAATATATATTGATTACTTGTTCCGGTGAGTTCCCCTATCACTCGTGGGTAAGTATGGGCATCAGCAGGACCAATAACAACAACAGGGAGGGTAGATGTGTTGATTGTTATTGGAGACGGTACGTAGTCATCTGCACCAGCAACAGCTAGACTAGGGAATAGAGTTAAAAGAAATAATATGACAAAGATTCTTTTCATGGTTTGTTCCTAATTAGAGTGCGGTATACACTGAACAGGAATGGTTTGAGGTCGCATGTCAGTTTCATTGCGTGTCGCATGATATGTAAATGAGCATTTATCGTCATGATTTGGTCCCCATATCACATCAAGTTGACCTTGTTTAGGAAGACCGCGGGTAAATAAGCGTCCAGCTTGAGCCACATATCCGACTAACTGCTTATGCTCATCCAAAACCTCGGAAGCCATTGGAGGAGTACTACCATCTGGCATTCGAATATCAAATAGTAGGCTTCTCCCTGTTTGAGTATTAAATGTCACTAACGTGGCACTATTAGCGCGAGGAATGATTTCTTGTTCTGTTGCTGATAACTCAACATTCAAATCCAAATTAGTGGGGTCGATGCTAATTTGATTTTTTTCATAAGGCGTGACATAAGGCACAATACCATTTCCCCAAAAATCTAATCGGCTACCTGGTGCATTATTAATGACCGCACCTTGTGCTCCTTTTGCATGGATAATGGTAAAAGTATCACTTAAATCATTACTTAACGTCACTCCATAAGGATGTACGACAACGGCCCCCGACGCACCCAATGACATTTGACGATTATGTTGAGTATCTTGCCCGACGGTTGCGGTTACATTTACATAAGGTGAACGATAGCCTCCATTCATCGCATAGCCGGAAGGTCCACTTTCCTGACTATTACCTGAAATACCATAAGAGAATTGATTATCTTCCCCAGCGATACCGCTGATGGATGTTTGAATGCTGTTTTTCTCGCCTTTATTATAATTTAAGACAGTAGAAAAAATGGGGCTTTGAACACGCTCTCCCAAAGGAAGCGTAAAGTTCACATAAAATCTGTCATCTCGGCGTTGTTGCTCATTATCTCGTGATTGAGAAAAGCCAATCTGATAACCAAGTTTTTTCCAAAAATGGCTATATCCCATCTGATACTCATTACGACTTCCTTTATGCTCCCAGTAATTATAAGTGGTACCAGTTAAAAATATATTTCCCCATTTTTCACCTAATTCTTGATTAATTGAAACTTGGAATTGATTTTTAGGGCGATAAAATGCGGCACTTTTTATGGAAACATCATCAATAAATTCACTGTGATTAGCCAATAGCGCATCTTTCAAATGGTAAAAATCTTTAGATGAATAACGATAGGCTGCTAACGTGATATTTGTACTCGTGGTCGGAATATTGACGCTATAGCTAGTATGTAAACTGTAGCCTTTACGCGTTACGTTAGAGTGATTAAATGTTGTTCTGGACAATGTAATGTCAGATGCAATTGCCCCAATCGGCGTGTTAAAAGCAACACCAGCCAATCCTGCGGTATATTTTGAGCTTGTGGTCAGTCCACTATTTAAAGTGATATCATTTGTCAAACCATATTGATATGTGCCTTGTGCAATTAAATCATGATATGTCTCATTTGCATAACGATAGCGTCCCACTGACATTTGCCAACGGCTAAATCCGGGACGAATAAGTTGGGCAACAGAAGCAAAAGGAACCGTAAATGTTCTTGTTTGTCCATTAGATTCGGTTATTTGCACAAGAAGGTCGCCAGCATATCCACTGGGATACAAATCATTAATGACAAAGGGGCCAGCAGGCACAGTTGTTTCATAAAGGATGTGAGCATTTTGATAAATCGTAACTTTAGCATTACTATTAGCAATGCCTCGCACGATCGGAGCGTAGCCACGTAAAGAGTTGGGTAACATTCGTTCATCCGATGCTAATCGAATTCCCCGTAAGCTAAGGCTATCCATTAACTCGCCATTCGTATAAAAATCACCTAATGTGAATTGTGCCCGTAACCGAGCAATATCATGCGTCACATTTGTTTCGATATTCTGATACCCAGTAGAATGACCATTATTCCAGCTTTCACCACCACGGTGACGAAAAGCCCATCCCCATAAATTGAGTCCCGCTTTTAACCCAAGGTAAGTCTGCTCATTATTTATATCCGGAGTATTGTATTGATAATAGTTAACATCATAGTTGACAAATGCGGCAGGGACTCCACTTTGCCACTGTGCAGGGGCAATATATCCTCGAGGTCGAGTATTCACTTGTGCCTGAGGAATTTCTATATTCAGCTTTAAAGTGGATAAATCAAAATGAAATTTTGCTGAGGGGAGTCCTTCTGAGGCGGGATAACAAGTGGCTTTATAACTGTTTTCAGGAACAGTGCCTTTGACGACATCAATTAATGAAAGTAATTCCGGCGTTAGACATAACGTCGACGTATTCGCATTGTCAGTATATAAATACTGTACATTAGCTTTTCCTTTCCATTCATTATTGAGATAGATATCAGCGTAATACTTGCCCTCAGGAATAGGGGTGCCATAATTAAAGCGACGTATATCAATCGCATTTTTTCCTTGCACAGAATGCAAAAAGCTAGGGTCAAATTCAGCCTCTTCAGCAGCGAATGAAGAAATTGTTATCACCCCAATCCCCAAAGCAACACAAAACGGAAGAGAATAACGATAAGAAATGAGGTGTAACCGATTATTAAAATTCATTATATTACCTTATTCCAAAGTAGATTCACCTTGTTGGTATCCACCATAATCATTAACAACAACCCAAGTGACTTTATTTGTTAATGTTGGCTTCTCTTTAAGTGAAAATATTTTTGAAGAAAAAGGAGCTATCATCCCACTTTGTTCAACAGGCGTTAGCTGTTTATCCTGACCCACTGAGATTTTGTTGTAAGTGATGTAATAAGGTGTTGGGTTAATCGCTTTAATGCGTAGTGCTCCTTCCTGATGCCAAGTCACTTTTTGGTAAGCATCATCAGGCGTTACGTTGAGATTATCAGGGCGAAAGAAAAACTTAATGCGACTACGAACGGCTAATTGTAAGTAATTGTTATTTCCCTCTGAGTTTTCCGAATTTTCTTCCACTTTAGGTTTTGCTGGAATGTCTAAGACATTTAGATAGAAAAGAGACTCTCTATCTTGTGGTAATGATTCACCGGTATAGACAATCCGGATGGTTTGCCCTGATTTCGGCTCCATACGAAATATGGGAGGAGTAATGATAAAAGGAACGTGAATTGAATCTGGTGCTGCAGCTGCGTTTCCGGTATCTAACCAAGACTGAATTAATGCGGGGGATTCATCGTTATTATTTAATTGAACATTAATGCTTTTTTGCGTTGCGGGATAAACAACACGGGTCCCCATAATAACCACACTGGCTTGAGCCACTGTGGATACAAACAGAGTCAAGAAAATAAGAATGAACTTTAACATAATACCTCTAGAAGGAAATGGGGCAGTTTTTTCTGCCCCGTAAAATAAAAGCAATCCAATAAACCTTACTCATAGGCAATGGTGTAATGAACGGTTGCTTTTACATCCCCAGCGGTAGATTGTCCGGTTGCATAATATTGAGCAAAATATGGGAGGTTTACATTAGCATTGTCGATTTGTACTGGATGGACATCTTGTGTTGCAGAATCAGTACCTAACTGGATTGTTGTTGCTGCATCTGAGTTAAGTAATTGAACTTGAACATTATCAGCTTTAGTTTGTGCAGTATTTTTTAAGTTGTGTGTGGTTACATCAACGTCACTTGAAGGTTCAAAATATGTTTTGACACTTTGTGCACCATCCATACCAATAGCGCAACCAGTTAAATGAATAGTAAATGGAGTAAGACCTGCAGTAGCCGCATTTTCATTTAATGTAGTGGTGGATACTGTAGGTAATGTTACCGCTAAATTCTTATCATTTGTATTGACAGAGCAGGTTTGCGCAACAACTTTACCTGTAAATGTAATTGTTCCGTCATACGCCATAGATGAGCCAGCAAATGCAGCAGAAAGAATAGTAGCTAGTGCTATAACTTTTCTTTTCATATATTTATGATTCCTATTTTAAATTAAAGTTAAGTTATTTTTTGTTTTTCAAAAAAATGAAAAGTATTATTGAATAATAAAATATATATAATCCTATTAAATAGAGTTTATAGTGAGGTTTATATTTGTAGATTATATAAATAATAAAGATATTAAGTTTTTTAATGGTGATGTAGCAAATATAAAAATAAATAATTGAAATTATTATTTCAAATATCACTTAAGTAAAGATGGTTTTTTCGATCGATGGCGTTGATTTTGATAGTTACGACCTATTAATGGTTGGTGAAATGATCGTTAAAATCGATCTTGTTATTGTTGTTCAATGTGTTATATCAATGATTGATGATATATATATGAGAAGGTTATTAGTCAAAACTTGAGTTTTAATATAAATCAAATTGCTTAGCTCTTTCAGATATGGTGCAGAATTCCCATGTAGCAACTTCTTATTTTTTCACTATAAAACACTAACCCTTTATTAAAATACATTCATAAATGTGCTGGTTGTTGTCGTTCAACTTCGGACGCAACAATTGGCATGTTGAGCCGTTCTTTATATGCGACACCTGAAGCAGCCAAATCGACATTGATTTTGTCTTTTTCTTCTTGAGATAAGTTTGCGAGGTTCATAACGGATCCGGTTAGTTTTTGGAGAGTATAGCAGGGTGGGAGAATTTAACAGAAAACACACTCACTAAAACTTGTAATATATTGATTTATTTGTCTGGTATTGTCATGTTTTGTCGTGTTTTTTCTTATTAATTATATCATGGTTAAATTGTAAATAATTGATTTTAAAACAATAGCTTGATTTAAGTCTGCTTATTGGATTATAGTAGGTCAATATGCGTTTTGCTTTGAGGAAAAAATGACCATGAATGAGGCAGATGCCCGCCCAACGAACTTTATTCGTCAAATTATTGACAAAGATCTGGCTACCGGGAAACATAATAGTGTCCATACCCGTTTCCCTCCTGAACCTAATGGCTATCTTCATATTGGCCATGCAAAATCAATTTGCTTAAATTTTGGTATTGCACAAGATTATCAAGGTAAATGTAATTTACGTTTTGATGATACGAATCCAGTAAAAGAAGATGTTGAATATATCAACTCGATTCAAAAAGACGTTCAGTGGTTAGGTTTCCAATGGGATGGTAACGTTCATTACTCCTCTGACTATTTTGATCAACTGTATCAATATGCGATTGAGCTGATTAACAAAGGCTTGGCTTATGTTGATGAGTTGAGTGCTGAAGAAATTCGTGAATATCGTGGCACACTCAAAGAGCCAGGAAAAAATAGCCCTTATCGCTCTCGTAGTGTAGAAGAAAACTTAGCGCTATTTGAAAAAATGCGTGCGGGTGGCTTTGAAGAGGGGAAAGCATGCCTACGTGCGAAAATTGACATGGCATCACCATTTATTGTCATGCGTGATCCTGTTCTTTACCGGATCAAATTCGCTGAACACCATCAAACCGGTAACAAATGGTGCATTTATCCAATGTATGATTTTACCCATTGTATTTCTGATGCATTGGAAAATATCACACATTCTTTATGTACTTTGGAATTCCAAGATAACCGTCGTTTATATGATTGGGTGTTGGATAATATCACTATTCCTTGCCACCCTCGTCAATATGAGTTCTCACGTCTTAATCTTGAATATACCGTCATGTCTAAGCGCAAGCTAAATCAGCTTGTGACAGAAAATATTGTTGATGGTTGGGATGATCCGCGTATGCCGACAATTTCTGGCTTACGTCGTCGTGGTTATACGGCTGAGTCAATCCGCGAATTCTGTCAACGTATTGGTGTGACCAAACAAGATAACAACGTGGAAATGGCATCATTAGAAGCTTGTATTCGTGATGATTTAAACGAAAACGCACCTCGTGCAATGGCTGTTATCGATCCGGTACGTTTAGTGATTGAAAATATGCCAGAAGGTGAAGAGATTTTAACTGCGCCAAATCACCCAAATAAACCAGAAATGGGAACTCGTGAAGTACCATTTAGCCGTGAAATTTATATTGATCGTGCAGACTTTAAAGAAGAAGCCAATCGTCAATATAAACGTCTGGTATTAGGTAAAGAAGTCCGTCTGCGTAATGCTTATGTCATTAAAGCAGAACGAGTTGAAAAAGATGAACAAGGTGAAATAACCACCATTTATTGTACTTACGATCCACAGACGTTAAATAAAGATCCGGCTGATGGTCGTAAAGTAAAAGGGGTGATCCACTGGGTAAGCATTCCACATGCTATTCCAGCAGAAATTCGTCTTTATGATCGTTTATTTAGCGTACCGAATCCTGGTGCTGAAGAGGATTTCTTATCAACCATTAACCCTGAATCATTAGTGATCCGTCAAGGTTTTGTGGAAGCAAGCTTAAAAGATGCGGCTATTGAAAAAGCGTATCAATTTGAGCGTGAAGGTTACTTCTGTGCTGATAAGCTTTCGACAGCGGATAAACTGGTCTTTAACCGTACTGTTGGTTTACGTGATACTTGGGCGAAGATTTCGAAACAAGGTTAATACGCTCTGTTTTAGTGGCGTGTAATATCACTAAACTCACATCTTAATAAAATGCTCGATAATAATTTATCGAGCATTTTTTATTTATCAAATAAGTTTGTTTTTATCGACCAATAATTATTATTTTTTATTTTGTAATGTGAGTTTCTATAGCTATTATTTGTATCAATTCTTATTTACGTTGTGTTAAATTATTAACTTTTGTCATCATCTTCTTCTTTTATTTCATATGATTATATTGAATTTGTCTATAATAATAAAAATGTGAACCATGACACATATTTTTCTTTTCTAAAAAAGTTTATTAATTAATACGACTAATAATTCTTTTCTATAAAAACGAAACATTATCATATTAGGTGTGATAATTTTCTTTTTTAATATCAATATATTAAAAAATATTTACGTTCTACTTGTCCCTCATTGACTAAAGAAAAAATATGAAACTGTAATTAAGTAATGTGCCCTTGGTCATATTTTGATAAAAATTCTTTTTTTTAGGTTGATAATTCGCGTCGCGAAAAATAAGCTGTTGTTAACCTAATTTTAGGTTTTTTCCCCATTTGGGGTTTTATATTTGGAAATAGGCGTTGGTGCTTATTTCTTTTTTAGTCAAAGTCAAAGAGGAAACAATGCTATGGTTATGCAACATGCTAAACCAGGCAGGGTGGCACTTGCCGTTATGGGCGCATTGCTTGTAACTGCACTACCTGCGAAAATGTCTTATGCTGAAGGATTTATTGATGACTCAACCCTGACAGGGGGGATCTATTACTGGCAACGTGACCGTGATAGAAAAGAGTTAACACCAAACAGTCCTGATTACGGCAAATATAAAGCAAATTTACACCACTCTACCTTTAACGCTAATCTTGATTTTTCTTCTGGTTATCTGGGTGATTTTTTTGGTATTGATTTAGCTGCTTTTGGTGCTGTTGAACTTAACAACAGTGGGCCAGCTGCACCTAATGAAATAGGATTTAGTGATGCAAAAAGTCGCTGGGATGAAAAATGGACAGGTGATCGCAGTGGCGTGAGTATTTATAAAGCTGCTGCTAAATTTAAATTAGGCCATTTCTGGGCTCAAGGTGGATATATTCAACCTAAAGGGCAAACATTATTACGTCCTCATTGGAGTTTCTTACCTGGTACTTATCGCGGTGCAGAAGCGGGCGCTGTATTTGATTTCGATAAAAATGGTGAACTCTCTTTCTCATATATGTGGACTGATGAATATAAAGCGCCGTGGTATCGGAATATGTACAATTTCCGTAAGGCAGACTTAGAGACAAATATCAGTTATTTACACTCTTTTGGTGCCAAATATGATTTTAAAAATAGCTTAGTATTAGAAGCCGCATTTGGCCAAGCTGATGGTTATATTGATCAATATTTTGGCAAAGTTTCTTACGATTTCCCTATCGCAAATAATACATTAAAAACCTCTTATCAATTCTACGGTGCAAAAGATAAAGTCACTGGAGGGGGAATTAACGATGTTTATGATGGTTTGGCATGGTTACAAGCATTCACTTTAGGCTATACCTACAATGTATTTGATTTTAAAGTTGAAGGTACTTGGGTTAAAGCAGAAGGTAACCAAGGTTACTTTTTACAACGTATGACGCCGGGATGGGCAACCTCGAATGGTCGTTTAGATATCTGGTGGGATGGTCGTTCTGATTTTAACGCCAATGGTGAAAAAGCATTATACGCGGGAGTGATGTATGATCTAAAAAATTGGGATCTACCGGGCTGGGCGATTGGTACTTCCTATGTGTATGCTTGGGATGCAAAACCGAGTAGTAACCCTATTTATGACCAAAGTAAACGTATTAGAGAAAGCGCATGGAATGCCGACATCATGTATACCGTTCAAGAGGGGAGAGCGAAAGGTACGTTATTTAAACTCCACTACACTCGTTATGATAACCATTCCGATATACCAAGCTATGAAGGTGGTTTTGGTAATATCTTCCAAGATGAAAAAGACGTTAAATTCAATGTGATCATGCCATTTACGATTTTCTAAATAACAATAAGGATAAAGTGTATTTATTACGCTTTATCCTTAATAGTTTGAGAGTGTGATAGGAGTAAAACATGATTAAAAGCACAAATATCATGATAATAAATGGTCACCCTGCATCTGTTGTTTATGGATCAGAAATAAGTGCATTCCGAGGACAATTTTTAGATGTCAATGGGTATTGTGACTTTGTTGCTGATAGTATTGAAGGGTTGCAAAAAGAAGGCGCAATTTCCTTAGCTGAATTTATTGAGACTTGTACTGAAGAGGAGATCGCACCTTTTAAAAGTAGAAGATAAGCTGAAAGTATTTACACTACGCTATCCTGCTTGGTTAGAGGCGAGATTGAATGCTACGGTTGCTGCCCATGATATTTCAAAATGTAGTAAATCTTTACCAATAAAAAAGGAACTGCAGGCAGTTCCTTTTTTTACTGAGATATTATCCAGAATGATTACTTCTCATCATGTGCGTGGCTATCTTCTTTACAATTACCTGCGGCGCAGTGACCATATAAATACAGGCTATGATTGGAAAGTTTGATGCCATGGCGTTCAGCGATATTTCTTTGACGAACTTCGATAGCATCGTCAGTAAACTCGATAACTTTACCACAATCCAGGCAAATTAAGTGATCATGGTGATGTTGTTGAGTTAATTCAAATACTGATTTACCACCTTCAAAATTATGTCGGGTAACAATACCAGCATCATCAAATTGGTTTAAGACGCGATAGACTGTTGCCAGACCAATCTCTTCGCCGATATCGATCAGTTTTTTATAGAGATCTTCAGCACTGACATGATGGCACTCAGGATCCTGGAGCACTTCCAAGATCTTTAAGCGAGGAAGTGTAACTTTTAACCCAGCATTTTTTAACGCTTTATTATTGTCGGTCATGCGGATTTAATCCTGTTGCTAATGGTGAATTTAATATGTGCTCACAAAATACTGTATATATTCATTAATACATAGGGTATTTAATAACCTTAATGATTATAGGCATGATATTAAAAAATAAACACCCCACCTATCACACTATCTTAGCACACCATTGAATAATTATCATTCTCAATATTAAGAATTTATATTATCCCAGAATTTCGTCAAGGCTCATCTCTTCTTTGATCTGAGCAACCCAAGCGTCAACACGCTCTTCAGTTAATTCTGGTTGGCGATCTTCATCAATCGCAAGGCCGATAAAGTGATTATCATCAGCAAGACCTTTAGATGCTTCAAAATGATAACCTTCAGTAGGCCAATGACCCACAATGACTGCGCCACGAGGTTCAATGATATCACGAATAGTTCCCATTGCGTCACAGAAGTATTCTGCATAGTCTTCTTGGTCACCACAACCAAATAGAGCAACAAGTTTACCGTTGAAATCAATATCTTCTAATGTTGGGAAAAAGTCATCCCAATCGCATTGTGCTTCACCATAATACCAGGTAGGAATACCTAGTAATAGAATATCAAATGCTTCGATGTCTTCTTGACTGGATTTTGCGATATCATGAACTTCGGCATTATCCGCGCCTAATCTTTCTTGAAGCATTTTGGCAATATTTTCAGTGTTGCCGGTATCACTGCCGAAGAATATTCCTATGATTGCCATAAAGTGAGATAACCTCTTTTATTCTCTTTGTCTGTATTTTTGAACAATTACCAGTAAAAGATAAACATCATGTTTTCATAATTGAAAACTAAAGCACTATTTTGACGAAAAGAGCAGGGTAATTCTGTCGAATTTGTGTGATTTTCCTGCTGATTTTTTTAGCTTTGATGTTTTTTTAACGCATAAGTTTGTGCGAGTTGTTCTAGTAATATTTCTTCAATAAGCTCACTACGACTGACATTTTTTGCGCTCGCAAGCTCATTAAGCGCATTGACAGCATCCTCATTTAATTTCAACTCAACCCGACGTAATCCATTGACGCGATCGCGTCGTAATTGGTTTCGTTTATTAATTCTAAGCTGTTCATCCCGAGAAAGCGGGTTTGTTTTAGGTCGCCCAGGTCTGCGTTCATTTGCGAACAAATCCAGTGTGGTGCGATCAGTTTGTTCTTTTGCCATAAATTTTGCTGTGAAAGGGCGTATACCAATGACTCAATATGAAGCGCCCAATAATACCCCACATATCGGCGTATCGCTACTGCTTCCTGTGTTTAACCTATTGTCATTTGGTCTTTTTATCAACAATGACAGATTTAAGAGCAATAATTGTACGCTATAAAATAGTATTGCTGGTGATTTATAACCAACAAAGGAACATTATACTGTTTTGGCTAAGAAGCGACGAATGGCCTTAATTACTGTTTCTGGTTTTTCAGAATGCACCCAATGTCCTGTATTGGCGACAACAAAGGCGGTTGCTTGTGGAAATTGGCGAGCAATATTATCGCGATACTCATCTAAAATATATGGGGATAGTCCACCACGTATAAACAAAACAGGATGATGCCAAGCTGGCACCTCTTGCCAACCAATAATATCGGGGTAATCCTGTTTGATTGCGGGTAAATTAAATAACCATTCACCTTTTTTAAATGATTTAAGCAGGAACTGGATAACGCTGTCTTCCTCAATAAAAGGGCGCATAATAGCAATAGCTTCTGTACGTTGTGTGACGTGAGCTTTAGTGACAGCTTCAAGGGCTGCAAAAATTTTATCATGACGACGAACATTATAAGCAACAGGAGACATATCAATAACTACGATACGTTCAAGGCGAAGAGGTGCGAGAGCGGTCATTGCCATTGCAATTTTCCCTCCCATTGAATGACCTATAACGATTGCTTTTGCGATATTTAAGCTATCAAGCAGGGTTAATACATCTTGTGCCATATCGTGATAGTGCATACTTTCACTATGAGGAGAATGCCCATGGTTGCGCACATCAATTTGTATCACGGTGTGGTCTTGACGTAGATCGCGACCTAGTACGCCTAGATTATTGAGATCACCAAAAAGCCCATGGATCAACACAATAGGTAAATTGTTTATCGTTGCTGTTTCTGGTTGATGTATTTGATAGTTTAATAATGCATTGAGTTTCATATTGATGACCAAAATTAAGTCTATTTTTTCCTTATGATGACATGTGCAATCATATTAGCCAACTTGTTGTCTTTTTCGGAATATGAGATAAAGTTAATCTAACAAGAGATAGTTTAATTTATTATATTCTGAGAAAATAGAATAATATAGATTATTATTCCAAATGTAATGGAAAAAATAAAATTTTGATATAGCTCAATAAGGATAAGTCAGAGTTTTATATTATTTTAATTGCTGATGTGAAAGGGCATTGAAGAAGATGTCAACTCTATTCTATGGCAATAAATTCAAAGAATAGAAGATGATACAGATAGAAACAATAGGATAAATACCCAGCTTAAAGTTTAAAAAGATTAATTCTTTAATGAATACGCTTTAAGTTATTGAAATTTTACCTATTTTGTTTTTAAAGATTATATCTTATAATCCTAGTCACTTTTTTTTTGAAAATAGTACTGGGTAGCAATGAAAAAGATAGAAATTGATGACGAACTTTACCGCTATATCGCTAGCGAAACTAGACATATCGGTGAAAGCGCTTCAGATATTTTAAGGCGTCTATTGAAGCTTGATGCCAAACAGCCCGTACAGCCAGTCGTTGTCACTGAGTCAGTACAAGCGCCTGTCGTTAAACAGGATGCTGATCTTAAGCCTGTCGCACCAGCAAAAAATCCGGTCCGTGAAATGCGTGAACTGCTGTTATCTGATAGTTATGCAGAGAAAACAAAATCAGTTGATCGTTTTTTACAGATCCTGTCTACATTATATAGCTTAGATAGTGCTACTTTTACTCAATCTGCTGAAACAGTACATGGACGCACGCGAATTTATTTTGCCGGTGATGAAAAAACATTGCTCGACAGTGGACGTCATACAAAACCTCGCCATATTCCCGGTACGCCATTTTGGGTTATTACCAACTCAAATACTGAGCGTAAAAGAACTATGGTACAAAGCATCATGCAGGATATGCAATTCCCTGCCAATGAGATTGATAAAGTGTGTGGAACTATCTAAACACTATTGTTAATTGATGCATTGCAAAGGCTTTCGTTTAAAGCATGATTGTGATGTAAAATAGGAGAAGATTTGTGGCAATCCATTCAAGAGCTGGGCAACATACTCGTCAAAGCGATCTGATTAATGTAGCGCAATTAACCGCACAATATTATTCACTAAAACCACAAGCAAATCAGAATGCTCATCGTGTGAAATTTGGTACATCGGGTCACCGAGGCAGTGCCAAACGTCATAGCTTTAATGAAGCACATATTCTAGCAATTGCTCAAGCTATTGCTGAAGTCCGAGCTAATAATGGTGTAACGGGGCCTTGCTATGTAGGTAAAGATACCCATGCATTATCTGAGCCTGCTTTTATTTCGGTTTTAGAAGTGCTTGCTGCAAATAAAGTTAACGTGATTATTCAAGAGAATAATGGTTATACCCCAACGCCTAGCGTTTCCTTCTCTATTTTAACTTACAATCAAGGGCACCAAGACATTGCTGATGGTATCGTCATTACACCATCACATAATCCTCCAGAAGATGGGGGGATAAAATACAATCCATCAAATGGTGGGCCTGCTGATACTGATTTAACCTCTGTGATTGAAAAACGCGCCAATGAATTATTGGAAAATAATTTATCGGGGGTTAAACGTCTTTCTTATGATGATGCATTAGCGAGTGGTTATATTCACGAGCAAGATTTAATTATGCCTTATGTTAAAGCGTTAGGTGACGTTGTTGATATGAAGGCAATTAAAAAAGCGGGTTTGAAATTAGGTGTCGATCCACTGGGTGGTTCAGGAATTGAATACTGGAAACGCATAGGTGAATATTACGAACTTGATCTTGAGTTGGTAAACGAGCAGGTGGATCAAACTTTCCGCTTTATGACATTAGACCATGATGGTGTGATCCGTATGGATTGCTCATCACCTTGGGCAATGGAAGGTTTATTGCAACTGCGTGATAAATTTGACTTAGCTTTCGCCAATGACCCTGATTACGATCGCCATGGTATTGTCACCCCTTCGGGCTTGATGAATCCTAACCACTATTTAGCGGCAGCGATTAATTATCTTTTTCGCCATCGTCCTCAGTGGTCAAATGAGGTAAAAGTGGGTAAAACACTCGTCTCTAGCGCGATGATTGACCGAGTCGTGGCTGATTTAGGTCGTGAACTTGTTGAAGTACCTGTCGGCTTTAAATGGTTTGTGCAAGGTCTATTCAGTGGCGAGTTTGGTTTTGGTGGTGAAGAGAGTGCGGGAGCATCATTCTTACGTTTTAATGGTAAACCGTGGTCAACAGATAAAGATGGTATTATCTTATGTTTACTGGCTGCTGAAATAAAAGCGGTAACAGGTAAAGATCCACAACAACATTATAATGAGTTAGCGCAACGTTTTGGCTCTCCAAGCTATAATCGTATACAAGCATCTGCAACTCATGAGCAAAAAGCGTTATTGTCACGATTATCACCAGAAATGGTCACCGCAAATACCTTAGCTGGTGATCCTATTACTGCGCGTTTAACTCACGCATCTGGTAATGGTGCTGCTATTGGTGGTTTAAAAGTGATGACCGATTATGGTTGGTTTGCCGCTCGTCCTTCTGGAACCGAAGAAGCGTACAAAATTTATTGTGAAAGCTTCCGTGGCTCTGAGCATCGCGAATTAATTGAAAAAGAAGCCATTGAAATTGTTAATAATGTTTTTGCCAGTAAACAATAAACTAAATAACTTAGTCGTATAATTTATTTATCACCAAATAGAATACACTCTACCTATAGGTGGAGTGTATTTTTTTAATCATAATAACTTTTAGATCACAACATTGATATCCATCATTGATGATTGATTTAGAATTGAATAAAGAGCGGATAATCAATGCAAAATAATTATGTGTTACGCAGTGTGCGTTATATGTTAGATCTTAGCGATGGACATATTGTTGATATAATGAAACTGGCAGATTTCACCGCGACTAAAGAGCAAGTCAATCAGTGGTTAAAAAAAGACGATGATCCTGCCTTTGTTGAGTGTGATGATATGGCCTTGGGGCATTTTTTAAATGGGCTTATCTTTTATCGTCGTGGTAAAGATGAAAAATATCCTACTCCAGAAGTCGAAAAACGGATAACCAACAATATTATTTTAAAGAAATTACGTGTTGCCTTTGAATTAAAAGACATGGATATGATTAACATTTATGAACTAGCGGATTTTCGCGTTTCTAAGCCTGAACTTAGCGCGATATTTCGTAAGCCAGGACATAAAAACTACCGTAACTGTGGCGATCAACTGGTGAGATACTTTCTGAAAGGGTTAACTGAAACCTTACGTGGCAAAGGTAAAGCGGTGAAGAAATAAATATGTCTTAATTCAAATTATTCCCTCTTAATAGAAATAGAAGAATTTTTTCAAGAAAATTCTTTATAGTATGAGAACTCGTATTTAATCTTGAATTTTGATGGTGTACATTGTACACTTTCAAATGATGGATTAGAAAGGGAACTTAATGAGTCATGCTATAGAATTTATTGAAACCTCAATATTTACTCAGCAAATCAAACTATTGGCTACAGATAAAGAAATAAGAATACTTCAAAATGAACTTATCAGTAAACCTGATAAAGGCGACTTAATTAAAGGAACAGGTGGATTACGCAAAATAAGAATGGCTGTAGGTAACAAAGGTAAAAGTGGGGGGACTAGAGTTATTTATTTTTTAGCGACTAAAGAAGTTATCTATTTAGTTATGGCGTATCCAAAAACAATAAAAATTAGTTTAACTGATTCAGAAAAGATTGAGTTAAAAAAACTAACAAAAAAACTTAAAGGTGAACGGTGATATGAGTTTCTTCAATGATCTAAAAGCCTCTTTAGAAGAAGCCGTAGAAATTAAAAATGGCGATAAAAAAGCATCGAAAGTGACTCGGTTTGAAGTTGCTGATGTAAAAGCGATTAGGGAGCAACTTAACGTTTCACAAAGTGAATTTGCACATGCATTAGGGACAAGTATCGATACTGTAAAAAGTTGGGAATTAAAAAGACGTAATCCGACAGGGCTTACAGCGAAAGTACTTATTGCTATTTATAAAAACCCTAATTTATTTAAAGAGTTAGCCAATATCTAATTTCTTGTTTACTGCTAAACTTATTTTGTTTAGCAGTAAATCTCATTCTCTGATTTTCTCTTTTTTATCATTCACTCGCGAAATTATTTACTATAACCGTAATTCAATAAAGTATTAGTTTGCTTTGTTAATAGGTTTTTTGTTTTTGTTTCAATTTTGTTTTATTTTTATTTCTATTGTGAAATTTAATTACACTACAAGCAAAATAAAGGTGATTTTTCGCACAAAATAAGTGGTCTGATCAGTAGTAAAATTTCATCAAATGAGGTAAAATTTCAGCATCAATTCATTTTATGCAGGAGAACACTATGCCAGCTTATAACGAATACACTAAAAAACATGTTTTAGCCCGTCGTACTGGTGCGGTAGCGCTAGGTATTGTGGCATTTCCTGTTATGGTTTTTCATCCTAAACGCGCTCAGTTTTATAGCTATTTACATCGTGTATGGTCTAAAACAAGCAATAAGCCAGTTTGGTTAGCTAAATCAGAAATGGCATTAACTAGCCATAAATAACAGAAAATTCCATTTAACGCCTGTTGAAACAGGCGTTATTTTTTCCCCTTCTTCAAACCCTTTTTAACGTGTTATCACGTGTATTTTTCACTGTTCTATTTATTCTCTTATTTTAAGTTACAATAAAGGTTATTCACTTTGAGAAGTGCTAATTAATCTATTGTTATTTATCACATATGTACACTACGCACTGTGGCGCCGTGATAACAAGGAGAAACAGGATATGAAAAATACTGATCTAGAATTAATTATTAATGAAAAGCTAAGTATTGAGAATTTTCACGACTACGCACCTAGTGGTCTTCAAGTAGAAGGGCGCCCTCATATTCAAAAAATAGTGACAGGAGTAACGGCTTGCCAAGCTTTACTTGATGAAGCGGTACGTTTAAATGCAGATGCTGTATTAGTTCACCATGGTTATTTTTGGAAGAATGAGCCAGTTGTTATCCGTTCAATGAAACGCAATCGCTTAAAAACCCTACTATGTAATGATCTCAATCTATATGGTTATCACTTACCTTTAGATGCCCATCCTATTTTAGGTAACAACGCTCAATTAGCGTTAAAAATAGGCGTAAAAGTTGAGGGTGAGATCGAGCCTTTAGTGCCGAAAGGGATTTTTGATCTACCTGTCACAGCCAATGAATTAAAAATACGACTCGAAAAAGCCTTACAGCGTAATGTGCTTCACTGTGGTGACAATGCACCAGATGTTATTCGCCATATTGCTTGGTGTACTGGTGGAGGACAAGGATTTATTCAACAGGCGGCAGAGCAAGGTGTTGATGCATTTGTAACAGGAGAAGTCTCAGAGCAGACGATTCATATAGCAAGAGAAATGGGCGTGCATTTTTTCGCTGCTGGGCATCATGCTACCGAGCGTTATGGTATTAAAGCATTAGGTGAATGGTTAGCACAAACTCACCATTTAGATGTTACTTTTGTCGATATCGATAATCCTGCCTAAACCCAGTTATTGCTATTCTATAAGCTATCTCTCTTATTAACTAAGTGAGATAGCTTTTTATTTAACAACAACCTTGAAATTTATTCATTAAGTTGAATGGGTAGCGGGCTTTGTAATTGTTGCAGATTATCACATAGCCAAATTAACTGTAATAAAGCTTGAGAGTCACGAGCAGTTAAAGCGAGATAACGAGTTAATTGGTTAGCTATTAATGTCATACCTAAATCGTCAGCAATTTGTTTGCTTCTCTCTAATTGCTCTTTTTGCATTGCAGAAAGTTGTTCTCGCCCTGTACATGCTTGGGCTTCCAATACGGATAAAATGGGGCGACAAAATTTTTGTGCAAGGGTAGGTTCACTGTGATGCATTGCCGTTTGTCGCTTACGTTTAGCCATATATTCTTGAATATGACTAATAAAACCAGACTGTTTTTTCTTACGTGGAAATTGGTCAAAATCGAGATAAAACATTTCAATGCCTTGCTCTGTTTTGATCCAAATGGTGGTGGGTAATAAATCGATATTGAAATCACGTCGAACAGGTTGCACGGTGATCGCAACGATTTCTAATTCTCGTTTAGTGAGAAAACGTAATTCTTCTAAATTATTTTGCGTTTCGCCTTCCCAATAAAGGCGCAAAAAGGCCGAATTTCCATTATTATCTACCACTTCCCAAATAACACACTGCTCTACTTCATGCCAAATTAAGGGATTATAGCTTTTGATATGTAAAACCAGAGGGGAAAGAAATCCTTCTGGTTGATCCGTAAAATAATTGGGTAAATCTTGCCAGTTATGAATACCTAATTCTGTTTGTAGTTGATGATAATCTGTGACATCAAGAAAATCGGTTTGATTTTGCGCAAAGCTATCGCCAATAGTAGCTAGTTTCCCTTCATCAGAAATACGAGGCGCTTGTAATAAGAAAGGTCGGCGCATGAGCTTATCTGCAGTTTGTTTCCATAACGATAAACTATGCCAAACACTATAGCGATTAAATAGGGTATCAAGTTGATTAGGGCGAGCTTGTGTCGCTTGTAAAAATTGTTTTGCTTCTTTATCCCAGAAAGTAAAAGTTGTGCCTAATGCGCCACTTTGTGCTGTCCACCAATGTGCATCAATAGGAATAAGCGCGAGACTGGTTTTTTTATCATCATATTGACGGCGAAGTTGTCCTCGTAATGTTTTTAATTGTTCAGGTGTCGCATAAGATAGCTGGAAAAGATAGGCTGAGATATGAGCTAATAGACGTAAGACATTACTTTCATCCATAGTGAAATGTCTTTCTGCTAACCGCTTGACTTGAGTACTTAATGTTCGTAAATAAGAGGCTAAACGAGGTAAACCCTCGGCACGAGCAGACATATTAAGTAAATGTAATTGCGTTGCGCTACTTAAACTAATGTGTGATAGCCCTTGACGTAATAGATCATCAATAAATTGTTCAATAGTATTAATAAGGGCAATTTCTTCATCATTTAGTGGGCGTTTTGAAGATTTTAAGGGAATTAAATCTTCAGGCCACGTCCAAGGCTGTGTATTTTGCTCAAATATTTTCGCGACAATAGCAAGATGAAAAGCTTTTTTCTGAGAGCTAGAAAAAGGGGATAACATGCCATCGAAACCACTTGCTTGTAAGAAAATGACCGGTTCATCAACATCAGGGAGTTGAATTTTTAGCTGGGTTCCTGTGTCTTCTAGAACTAAAGTTTTATCTTCCCATTGTTCAATTAAGTTAATCGCAGTCCGACAGGCGGGTTTACCTGCTTTTTTGATGAGTAACTCGGGATCAAGCGTAAATAAAGAGGGTAATAAAGGCGGCGTTTCAACAGGTGCTATAATTTTTTCTGCTGATGTTTCAATGGGATTATCAGTATTAATATCATCAGTCGAATTGTTGTTGGCTTGTAACCATAAAATGGCGGCTAAAATATGTTTGCAACAACCTGATGCGGAACAATCACAACTGGCTTGCTGAATGCCTGCTTCATGTAAAACGACTTTTTGCCCATCACTGCTAAATTGCCCTGTATTTGCATCAGTAACAGAGACTTTTTCGTTATCAACATCTTTTCTTGCGCGTCTTAATAATCCGGCATTAGCAAAGACGGTAAGCGCATCTTCATCATAATGAAAATAAACGGTCTGCCAACTCATTGCATTACCTCTGCTAGCCACTGTGCGAAATGTTCTGGGGTTAAAGCTGCAACTTGCATACCTCTATCGGCGAGTTTTTGTGCGATAGTTGAGTCATAAACCGGTTGAGCCTCATCATCTAGTGCTGCCAGTCCTAATAATTTAACTTGTTGGCTATTGAGACGTTGTGTGCAATCTAATAATCGGGTTAATGATCCCCCTTCTTCAAAGTCACTGATAAGCGAAATAACAGTACGCTTAGGGTTGTTAACTAAGCTTTCGCAATATTGCATGGCACTAGCAATATCCGTACCTCCTCCTAATTGGACTGTCATTAACACTTCAACGGGATTGTCGGCTAAGTGTGATAAATCGACAACTTGAGTATCAAACACGATTAAGGAGACATTAACAGCAGGTAATGAAGCTAAAATACTCGCACACACAGCTGCATACATAATGGAACTAGACATTGATGCACTTTGGTCAACACAGAGAATGACATCCCATGGAAAATGCTGTTGCATTCGTGAATTAAAGTAAGGGGTTTCAATCACTAAACGACGATTTTGGGTATCGTAATGTTTTAAATTGGCGGCAATAGTGGCACGCCAATCAAAGTTACGACTATTTGGTACTAACGAGCGTCTAAAGCGATTACGACGGCCGGTTAATGATTGGCGAAAGTTATTACGAATTTGACGCAAAATATCTTCAACCACTTTATGAATAATGGTTTTTACTGCATCTCGCGTTTCTTCGCTCATTCGTCCGCGTAAGCTTAATAGTGTTTTAGCTAACGCTTTAGTCGGCTCCATGGCTTTTAGCGTATTGGGATCTTTAAGAAAGCTACTGATTTGATAACGTTCAATAGCTTGTGATTGCATACGTTCAAATGTGCTATTGGGAAAAAGTTTGCGAGCTTGATTTAGCCAGTTTACGGCAGTAAGTTGCGATGCATCGAGAGAGCCATGGCGACCGCGCTCTTGACGTAATCCTCGGCGCTGATATTCACGGCGATAAAGAAAATCGAGTGTACGTTCAATTTTAAGATCATCAGCATTAAACGTGGCTTGCCCTAAAGCATCATCAGCGTATTGGCCTAAAATCAAGCGCCAACGTTTGGCTTGTTGTATTTTATCTTTAGGCATATCATCATCATGCTTCTCCATGAGTATGGTCTCCTTTCTCTGTTTTCTTCGCCTCAAACCAAGAAATCATGCCTTGTGTCTTAATGCGCTGTTGCAATTTTTGATTGAGTTTAGTGGCTTCAAGCATTTGCTTGGCACTAAATTCTGATTGCCATAGTGATAAGGCTTGCGTATCTAAACCAATATCATTAGCAATATATTGTGCAAGCTCTGCATTTTGTTTGGGATTAAGTTGGCTAAAGGCAAAACGCAGATCAGGTAAAATCTGAATAAAGCGTTCTTCATCCCATTGCTGTAATAAGCTATTTAAGTGATTGACTAACAACGGCAGGTGAATGACTAGCTCTGGTGCAGTGCGCATTATACCGACAAAATAACCAATGGCATGTTCGGGAGCGCTGCCTGTACTAAAGGTCGCATTTAGCACGGCCGCTAAGGTCTTTTCGTCAATATACGAACCTAGATAACGTAATGCATCTACCGCACCTTTTAATAAAGGAACGGTATCTAACTGTCCATCAAGGCGATTAAGTTGCTGATAAAAATCACTTTTATAATCATATTGATGATCCAGTGATGGCATAAACTCAATAAGTTCACGTAAAGAGAGTAGGGCTTGCAGATTGCTTTCTTGTTGTTGCTCATCACCTTGAGCCAATTGCTCTAAGCAAAAGAAGGCTTGAGGGATCACTTGATGTAGCCTATTTTCCAATGTCAGCTCATCGGTAATATCAAGATATTGACGACCTCGCCATAAATGGATCAATTTATGTCCACATTGTGTTAATGACTCAAGGCGAAAATCTTGCTGAATATAGCTATCTAGCAGTTTAAATAGCGTAGGGATACGCTGGTGGAGCCCAATTAATGCCGCTTGAATTAACAAAGTGACCGCACTTTGGCTTGAACGGCTTTGTCCTTGTTCTGCAAGCTGTTTTTCCATTGCTAACAGTTTATTTAAGGCGATAGTTTCAAGTTGAGAGCCTTTTTCTGATAATGAGATCAGTTCACCTTCAACATTGGGGGTCCATGCATATTGCCATTCTTCAAATAATAGATCTAACTGGTGACCAGAAAGAAAATCAGGTCCATTGACACGGTGGGCAAAATGGATTTCTAAAAATGCCAATAAATGTAAAAAACGACTTCTTAAGCGATGTTGGGGGTTACGATAAACATCACATTTTGTAGTTTTTGCTAATGTATCATCAAGTTTAAAGCGAAATGCTTTGGCGCGTTCATAGGTTTCATTGACTAAAGGGGGCGTTGCTGTACCTAATGGAATTTGTCCTAATAGATAACCTGAAAAACAGGTTTTGATTTCGTCCCATAATTCGTTTTGACTGTCATCTAAACTGCCTTTAATAAAGGCGCTTTGTAACCCATCAAGCAAATCATAACGCCCCATACCAGTGTGCTCTCTTAGTAAAGCGAGGCGTAAACTCTGCTCGGCTGCTAGTTTTACGGTTAAATAACTGGGTGGATTATCAAATTGTTGTTTTCTGATAGTCTGAGCCACTGAGCTTAAAAAGGCGATGCCCATTTTATTGCGATAAACTTGCGTTGGCTGTTTTGCCGCCTCATTGTTTTCTAATTTATCATGATGTTGTTGCATTAAGCTTTGCCAAGCTTGTTGGTAAAAAGCCGGAGATGGCATACCAGATGCATAGCCATTAAGTGCATCTAATCTGTCAAAGCTATAGCGAATAAGCCAAGCTTGCTCTTTTTCGCCCATTTTTTGCATTTTAGTAAAGTGCTTTTGTTCTGAGCTAGAAATAGCGAAAGAGTGGGGTTGTGAAGAAGCTAAGCCTTCGATTAGCGCAAGGGTGTGGGCTCCCCCTGTGACGATTAATATTTTGGCATTAGGCTCGTGCTGTTTGATGGTTTTTATATGAGTGAGCATATGTGCTTCACGTTCTGAAGAGCCTTCAGATGCAAGTACTTCAGGTTCATAGTCAAGGCGTGCAAGTGCACACCAAATAAAAATGTCATTAAACAGAGTTTGCCAATCTGCTAATGCCTCAATACTGCGTAACTCAAAAAGATGCTCCCAAACATCATCATGATCACGGCAATGACATTGTTTAGCTAATTGTGCAATAAATTGGCTATGGGCTAAATAACGTTCTTTTTGTAAGCTACGGCTTTGTAGATCGCTATACTCTTCGTTATTGACTTGAGCCGCCCAAGGTAAATCGATAAAACGTGTTGTTGCATTGATGCGTAAACCACCTCGCAAAGCTTGCCACTCAGGGGAATATTCACAAAATGGGAAATAGGCAGAGTGTAGCGATTTTTCACGCTCTTCTAGGCCACTATCATGATGACAATATTCGGCTTGCCCCATAATAGCAATAGGAGGGAGAGTATCTTTATCCGTTAGGCTAGGAATAAGCGAATTAAAGGTATCCGGACCTTCAATTAAGATATAATCAGGTTTTACAGAATCAATTAATGATAAAACTGCATAAGCACAAGCTGGGCTATGGTGGCGTACAGGGGCAAAATAGAGATGTTGTTGCTGTAACGACGTCCATTTCAGTCGGGCTTGGTCAATTCTTGTTGGTAAAGATATTGAAGGTAGCGTCACCGTGTTGATCCCTTTTTTGGGTGAAAAAGCAGAGTAAGTTAACTCTGCCTTTGATAGATAAATAAATAGACTTTAATGCCTCGCTATAGCTCTTTACGTTTTATTGCCAAAAGTCTTTTGATGCATCAAAGAACGCTTTCCACTCTTTACTATTTCTGGCCCTTTCTCTGGCGACGTTGTCCATGTAATAACGAATACGCTTAATATCATCAGGATTATCTTTTAATACAACGCCGATTAATTGACGTGCAATCGCACCGGCATTCATCACGCCATCACCTAAATAATGCGCTTCTAACGCACAAGCATAAGCGATATTTACGGCTTCTGCTGTTGACATAACCGCATCAGGTGTTTTGATATTGCCACCATCTTGCGTATTACCTGAACGTAATTCTTGGAATGTGGTAACCAGTAATTCCACCACATCCATAGGAACGGTGATTTCTGTCGCTAAAGTACCTAACTCATTTTCAAGCTGTGATTGGATCAAACTGATTTCAAAAGCTGGATCACGAATAGGTTTTACTGTTTCAAAATTAAAACGTCGCTTTAATGCGGCAGACATCTCATGTACACCTCGGTCACGCAAGTTTGCGGTACCAATCAAGTTAAATCCGGGTTTTGCACTAATACGCGCACCGTCGCCCATTTCAGGGATCATTAACTGCTTTTCGGGCATTAAAGAAACCAGTACATCTTGAATTTCAGGAGGACAGCGAGTTATCTCTTCAAAACGAACAATTTTACCTTGTAACATGCCTTGATAAATCGGTGAGCCGACTAATGCTCGTTCTGTTGGGCCTTCTGCTAATAGTAACGCATAGTTCCATGAGTATTTGATATGATCTTCTGTCGTCCCTGCAGTACCTTGGATGGTTAATCCTGAATCACCACTGATAGCAGCCGCAAAAAGTTCTGAGAGCATTGATTTTGCTGTACCTGGCTCACCAACCAGCATTAAGCCCTGTTTGCCTAATAATGTAACAATTGCACGATCAACTAAGGCATCATCACCGAAAAACTTAGGTGTGATACCTAAAGTATCATCACCTAAAATAAATTGGCGCACAGCTCGAGGAGAGCGAAGCCATCCTTGGGGCTTCGGATTATTAGCATCCGCTTTTGTTAAGCGTTCTAATTCTTCAGCAAATCGAACCTCGGCACTTTCCCTAATTGCTTGTTGTTCTTTGGGTGCTTTTTTAGCCATATTCTTTCCTAATTATCCCTAAATTTTACCAAGGTGTTTTCTTTTCCCATTCAGGATCAAATCCTGCACAAGCTTCAGCGACTTTTAGATAATCCGCGTAGCTTTCTGCTAATAAAATCGGTGGTACTTGCTTTAACTCAATATTATTGCGATCCCAGTAATTTTGCTGATCCTTCTCAAAACTTAAATCGAATAAAACCGCTGGAATATTTTCTTCTGGTACATAGCTACCACTAAAACCGATATTGACGTAGTAGTTTAAGCTAGAGAAGAATTTGTAATAGTGAGAGAACGAGCCTCCATCTTCAGCAGGGCCTCGCTGATAGCCCATTTTGGTTAAAATACCCCGTAAGGTGAAGGTGTCTGTGATCCAACCTTTTCGGTCTTCAACTTCTGTTTGTGTCAGATCTAAATCAGGGATCTTATGTTCCATTTGTGAAAATAAGAATTTCACTTTGTAATCTTTGAAGTGTGCAATCCATGCTTTACGCTCATCTTCATTAACTAGGGCGGCGTGAGCTAATTGAATCAAAGAATCATTTTGTAAGGTGACTTCGTCATCTTCAAGGTTAAGTAAAGCACCATCATCAGAAGGGCGGAAGGTATTGATAACTTCACCCTCTTTTACTTCTAGCCAAACTAATTGTTCAATCAATTTATGCATAATAGGGTGAGCTAAAATATACTCTTGCCAATCAGCGCTTAGCCATTGGCGTTGCGCGCACATCGCTTCATATAAACGCACACTTTGTAATTCAATAACTTGTTTAAGTTCTTTTTTACTTGAAGTGAAAAGTTTTTTCGCTTCTTTAATCAGCTCTGGATCGTCATTTTTGCGTGCTGCAGGTAATGACTTAACTTCCTTACCTTCAGGATTAAACAGAACAATTTTTTGTTTTGCATCCATTTTGGCGGTGAAAGTACGCTCACCATATTCCAGTACTAATGTTCCTGAATCATCAAAGCCGGCGGTTGGAATGGTTCTATCGGCTAATTCATCAGCACTCCAACCATTGCGTTCAGCTATTTGCGTAACTAAATTACGCGCTTTTTCCTGCACAGATGCTGTGCGATAACGACGTGATAATGAAAGCAGAAGTTGAATGATAATAGGATCATTACTTGAAGCTACCGCATCAATCATCGCTTCGATTTGCGCACGACGCTGATAGTGATCACGCATATAGTTACGTAATACTGATACTGCAATATGCCCCTCAATTCCACAAATAAGCGCGAGCATTCCTTTATCGCTGATTGCCGAACCTAAATAACGACGTAGTACCTCGTTTTTAATTTCTTCGACGACTTGCTCTAAAGTATAGGTTTCATATTTAGCATAATATTCAGGATAACGTTTGGCCCAATCTTTGTATTGTGTTAATCGAGAAGGGGCATTTTGTTGCGCTTCAGCCATCGCTTCTTCAAGTGTTGGTCCTTTAATATCTTGAGCGACAAAAGTGTGCAGGATAAAGCTTGAAAGTTTATGTTGGCTATCAACGCAAAGTAGGCTGATATAACGTTGTAATAACGCATTACCCCCTGGCATTTTTAATTTGACGGCGAGAATAATCCACCAACGAATAATCGCGGGATCAACCGCTTTTTTGTTTTCCCATGTTAATGCAGGGATCGCCTCGAAGTTAAACCAAGCAAGGCTTGCGGGTGGTTTGGCTTTGAGACCTTTTTCAGCTTCTGCTAATAATGTCTTTGGCGATAAATAGCTTGAAATATCCTCACCTAATTGTTCTAACGCAGTGAGCAGAGCGGCTCGTACTACTTCGCGTTTCTCTTTTTTCAGTAAGGCATTAAGGGCAGGTAATGAGTCAGGGTTATTTAAACGTGCTAACCATTCAATCGCGGTGACTCGAATTTCTTGTTTACTTGAAGTTAAGCCTTCTTGTGCACTTAAGTGAATATTCGGTAAGGTTTCTAATAATTTCTGAGCTGAAACTCGGTGTGTTTTATTTTCACCTAGAGCCAATTCCATGATACGCGGAACGAATTGTGCAGGAATGGTTGGAAAACGGCTTAATACTTCAATACCTTGTGAAGTTTCAAATTGGCGATAGCGGTGTTCACTTTGATTTGGCATTAAGTTTAGCGCTTCTGCAATATAATCAGTATGTTGAGAGAAGAAAGGCCAAACTTGTTCTGGTTTACGGAAACGACGTAAGCCATCTTGATAAGATTCTAAGCACAGCGCCGCTGTGATACGCGTTGCACGTTTGAAATGACATCGTTCTAATACATTTTCAACGTGTCGTAATTCAATATCACTCAATAAACGTTCAGGAATATCACTATTAAAATAGTGAGAGGAAAAGTGATCCGCATGTTGGCGGTTATTGGTGATCACGCGCACGGCATGGAAAAAGGTGTATTCAGGTAAATTAGGAATACGGTTTTTGTGTTTAATTATTTGGATCTCATTGACTTGAATAGTGCCTTGTCCGCTATTGAGTTTATCCACTAATGCGCGACACTGTTTTTCATCAATTTTAGAGAGATCTTTATAATGGCGTTGTGCCCAATTATAAGAGTGTTTAGACGTTTTATTTTCTTCAATTTCACGTTCAGCATTTTCTTTTGCTTTTATTAACATTTCATTGAAGTTATTGACCAGAATATCGCGGGCACTATCGGGTAATGGTGTGTCTTCTAAGGGAGTAAAATCAGGCGCTTTAATGGCTTCAACGGTATTTGCATTATCAGCAACACAAAAACGTTGTAGCGCACTTTCAATGCTCTTGATAACTGCTTTTGAGGTTTCATGTTTTAATGCTTCTGCCAGCACATCACGGTTTTCACCTTGGCGCGCGAATAAATCAGCGGCTTGTGTACGTTGTTTGGGAGTACCATTCATTAAAACATGGGTTAAATTTTCTTTTACGATTTCAGCAGGTAAGGTATTTAAAATAGGTTCAGCCGTTTTTTTGACGGTTCTTAAACTGCTAGTGGCAAGTAAAACAATAATATCTGCAAAAGTATCGCGTAATATCGTATTTTTATTTAGATAATTTATTAGCTCGACTAAGCCATTCGCTGAAAGTTTTTCAACTAATTCTTTTCTAACAAATTCTTGATGTGAAAGTAGATAGTCTTTTAAATCACACAGTTCATAAATACGCTTAAGATTAGCGGCATAATATTCAGAGACATCTTTTCTATCAAAAATTGCAAATAACGCATTTTCACCGGCAATATTGGCCTCTGCTTCGACCATATTGGCGATAAACTCCATACTCCAATGTTTACGATGTTCTAAATTAAGGTTACGTGCATTATCGTAAGTGGTATAAAACGCATCAACTAACAGGTAGATAACCCAAGTGGGGACTTGCGTTGTTGTTACTTTAATATTGATATCTTGACATGCGGCAGCGATGACTTTGGCAAAACGGGCCACTTGCTCTAAGGAAAAACTTTCACCAACCTTTGAGTAGAGTTTATGGCGGGCATTAAGGCCTTGGGTGATAACCTTACCGTACTTTCCTGTATCAACATTACTGGCATACCACCACTCTAATGTTCCCGCACGATGAAAATAAACGGCGGCTTTCGCTGCATCTAGTTTATTTAATTCAAATAGAATTTCAGGGTTTGTACCTGTAAGTACATAATCTAATGCACGCTTAGGTAAACTTTCATCAAATATAGCCAGTAGGACAAGAGAGCCTTGAAGATATTGTTCAGTAATATCGACGTCTTTTTTCCCAAAAATAGGGAGAATATCTAATATTTTTTTTATCACGCCAGTTCCTTAAGCCATGTATGGATAAACAGTTTTTTTTTACCATGAAACAGTAAAACGAACAATTTTATTATTACTGGCGAAAATAAAGTCAAGGCATAACATTTGTTAAATATATGGATATAAACACTGAAAAAGCCAATCTAACTTTATTAATATTCAATTCATCATTATATAAAATGCAATCTCAGGAAAAAGTACTAAAAGTTAAGAAGTGATAATAAAGGCGTTTTTTGTGGATTTTAAAAAGATTAAGAATTGTCTGTTTAATTTGCTAAGTATTAACACTTAGTCCTGTAGACAAGTTAATCTTTCTATTCTTGATTTTTTCGAAATGTTACAAAATAAAAAGAGCTTCTTATAAATATAACAAGCTCTTTTAAATATATTATTTTGCTGTTTGGCGAGAGAAAGAGAGTAACAAAGCACCTATACTACAAATCAGCAAGGTAATCGCTAAACTTTGTCCCCATCCAGCCAGTGCTAAACCACCACCAATAAGTAAATAGTAGAATAAACCTAATAGTGCACCCGCTGTGCCTAAGCGATCTTTATATTGCGCTAAAGCCGTCGCTAAGATATTTGGAATAGCAATGCCATAGGCAACGACACTTGTCATCATTGGAATAATAAAACTAATGTGATTGCGTAATAAATAAACACCTACAGCACTAATTACTGCAATAATACTTGCAAGTAATACTAATTTCTCACATTGCCAATGATGGCTTAATAATGCTTTATTAATGTAAGAACCAATACCGACACCTATTGCTAATACAATACCACTATAGCCAAAAGTACTTGCACTATAACCTTGATTATCAAACATAAAAGGTGCTAGTTGGTAATAAGCAAATAGACTGATATTAAAAAAAGCAATTAAAAGTATAGTCTTGGCAATTTGCTTATCTTTCAGCATTTTTATCGCTGTTTCCGCTAGTGGTGCGGTTTTTATTGTTGCAGGGCGACTTTCTGGTAATGCAATAGTACTCCACAGCAATAAAACGACGGCGAGAAGAGCAAGGCCACTAAATACCCCTTGATAACCTGCATAGCTCACCAGTAAAGAACCACTTAACATACCAATAGCCGGACTTAATGCGATTGCCGCTCCCATAACGGAAAATACTTTGGCTAATTCTTCACCACTATAAACATCACGCATAATAGTTTGTGTTCCTACAGAGCCAACTGCGGCACCAAAAGCAGAAAGCATACGTAATATCAGTAATACAGAAAAATTATCGGTCATAAAGACACCAATACAAGCAATGGCATAAATAAATAACCCTGCTAACATTGTTGGGCGCCGGCCAATGACATCACATAAACGACCCCATATAATGACACCGAGTGCAAAAGCAAAAAAGTAGAGCGAAAGTGTTTGCCCTGCTTCATTGGCACTGACTCTAAAACCATTTGAAATATCAGTAAGTGCTGGGCTATAAATGGTTTCTGCAATTTGTGGAAACATCATTAACGCAATTGCTAACCATAGAGAGAGTTTTCTGTTCATTCTTTGTTTTCCTAAAGCTTGATACTTTGATGACAGAATACAGTGATAATAATTGTCTTGTTATATATATAAAGACATAATATTTACCAAATAGGACAAGTGATGGCTTGGCTTAATCAATACGACCACTTTGTGCCAGAAGAACACCTTGCATCAGTTGTGGGTATTGCCGCAGAGATGGGAAAACATGATTCAGGTTTTCACTCACATGATAGGGGGCAGTTACTGTTTACTCAATCGGGTTGTATGAGAATTACTTTAGCCTCTCGTGTATCTGTTTTGCCACCCATGAGAATTGCTTGGATCCCGCCAAAACTGGAACATCGAGTTGAGATGTATGCGGCTGTAGGTTATCGTTCAGTTTATATTGCCGATAAATTTCATCATCGTTTCCCAACTGAAAGCGAAATACTGACTATTTCACCTTTACTTAGAGAGATATTAGAGCGTATTGCCATTGCTGATTTTGACACCCAGTGGGAAGTAGGGCGTTATGCAAATTTATTAGCTGTTTTTTTAGATGAAATTCAGCAAGCTAAACGTCAACCTAATCATTTATCAATGCCCAATGATAGACGGTTAAGAAAATTATCTTTCGATGAATTACCTCCGCCACTACAAGAATTAGCGCAATATATTGGTGCTAGTGAAAAAACCATTACTCGATTATTTTATAAAGAAACAGGATTAAGCTATCAACAATGGCGTCAGCAATGGCGATTAATGAAAGCGATAGAGTTATTAGCCACACATCATCGTTATTTAGAAATTAGTCAATTATTAGGGTTTGCCAGCGATAGTGCCTTTATCACTTTTTTTAAAAAAATGACCGGGCAAACACCACAAGAGTATTTAAGAAATTGATCCATACTAATAGCATAAAGCCCCGCAAAAACGGGGCTTAGCCAGTCAATAAATCGTGTTTAAATCGATTTATTTATTTTTAAGTTCACTATGGAATTTACGCTCGTTATAGCCAGTATATAACTGACGAGGACGTGCAATTTTCAGTCCATCTTCATGCATTTCATTCCAGTGAGCAATCCAACCGATAGTACGTGCAATAGCGAAAATGACCGTAAACATATTTGATGGAATACCTAGCGCTTTTAGAATAATACCTGAGTAGAAATCGACGTTAGGATAGAGTTTTTTCTCAATAAAATACGGGTCATTTAAGGCGATGCGTTCTAATTCCATTGCCACTTCAAGTAAACTGTCATTGAGATTCAGTTCTTTTAATACTTCGTGACAAGTTTCGCGCATGACTGTTGCACGCGGATCGTAGTTTTTATATACACGGTGACCAAAGCCCATTAAACGGAAAGAGTCATTCTTGTCTTTTGCGCGTTTAATAAATTCAGGAATATGTTCAACGGTTTTGATCTCTTCCAACATACGTAAACAAGCTTCGTTAGCACCACCATGAGCAGGTCCCCATAGTGAAGCAATACCCGCAGCAATACAGGCAAATGGATTTGCACCTGAAGAGCCTGCAGTACGTACAGTAGATGTTGAAGCATTTTGTTCATGGTCGGCATGAAGAATAAAGATCCTATCCATCGCACGTTCAAGAACTGGGTTAACCACATACTCTTCACAAGGTGTGGCAAACATCATATGTAGGAAGTTACCTGCATAAGACAGATCGTTTCTTGGATAAACAAAAGGTTGTCCTATGGAGTACTTGTAACACATTGCGGCTACAGTAGGCATCTTAGACAGTAAACGATATGCTGTGATATCACGGTGAACTGGATTAGAGACATCAAGCGCATCATGGTAAAAGGCAGCTAAAGCTCCTGTCACACCACAAAGTACAGCCATCGGGTGTGAGTCACGACGGAAACCATGGAACAGGCGGGTGATTTGCTCATGGATCATGGTATGGCGAGTGACGGTTGTTTTAAATTTATCGTATTGCTCTTGGGTCGGTGCTTCGCCATAAAGCAGGATATAACATACTTCTAAGTAGGTTGACTCAGTAGCCAATTGCCCAATTGGGAAACCGCGGTGCAGTAAAATCCCGTTATTACCGTCGATATAGGTAATTTTCGATTCACAAGATGCCGTTGAGGTAAAGCCTGGATCATAGGTGTAATAACCTTTGGAGCCGAGAGTACGAATATCAATGACTTTGGAACCGAGTGTAGGGGAGAGAACGTCCAAGTCCACAGAAGTTTCACCAATCGTTAACTTAGCTTTGTTATCAGCCATTTATAATCTCCTTAGCGCTTATTATGTCTCCTAACAAAGTCGAGGGTATCTTCATAAAGATGCACTTCGATAGTGAAACTATAGTTGATAAAAAGTACCTAGCGAGTTTTATTTTATGGCTTAACACGAGTAAAACCGTAGGTCTATAGTGTGTCACTTTTGTTAAGGAGCTTTTGATGTTATGTTTTTTAGGTGCTTTTTTATGCAAGGCACTTAGAATGTGTTCTGCTTACACTTTTACATAAGTTTTCGATTTCTGGAAGCGTGTTTGCGCACAAAAAAAACATAAACATTAAAAATATGCACCAAATGTAAGAAAAATGTTGTACATGTGTCAAAAATGATAACGATTATTACATTGGATGTTTGAAAAAGTGATCCCTCTCACTGTTCGAACCAAATGTCTAGCACACAAGTTGTGTGGTAATTGTAATAAGTTTGTGAAGCACTTATACTGCGCCCAGGTCTCCGGAACCTTTGTTGTATGGAGAACCAGCGTAACGAATCCACAATTTTTGTAAAATAGACGGATTTAACATTTTACTTAAAGTGTGCCTTTGTACCCCATTCGCTGCTTAATTTCCATCCAGGTCCGGAGGAAGGAAAAATTATAAAAGCTGTGTGGGCATAAATTGTGAAAAAACAAAGACCTGTCAATCTGGATTTACAGACGATACAGTTTCCACTCCCTGCTATCGCATCGATCTTGCATCGTGTCTCAGGGGTTATCATGTTAGTCGCAGTTGGTATTTTACTGTGGTTACTTGGCACCTCTCTCTCATCTCCCGAAGGTTTTCAGCAAGCCGCTGATATCATGACTGGCTTCTTCGCGAAGTTTATTTTATGGGGCATCCTAACAGCATTGGCATACCACATTTGTGGTGGTATTCGTCATATGTTAATGGACTTCGGCTTTATTGATGAAACATTGGTTGTTGGTCGTCGTTCTGCGGCAATTTCAATGATTATTACCGTTATTTTATCAATATTGGCGGGGGTATTAGTATGGTAAGTAATTCTTCTACTTTAGGCCGTACAGGCATACAGGATTGGTTATTCCTACGTGCAACTGCCATCATTATTTTCTTATATGTTTTATATTTTGTCGGTTTTGTTGCAACAACTGATATTACCTATGAAGTTTGGCGTGGATTCTTTAGCTCCTCTCTAACCAAAGTTTTTACCCTATTAACGCTACTTTCTATTCTAATTCATGCATGGATTGGAATGTGGCAAGTGTTAACGGACTATATTAAGCCAATAGCATTACGCTTGACGTTACAACTTATTATTGTCGTTGCGCTGTTGGTTTATCTTATTTATGGAACAATTGTGGTGTGGGGTGTGTAATGAATCTGCCAGTTAGAGAATTTGACGCAGTTGTAATTGGTGCTGGTGGTGCAGGTATGCGCGCCGCTTTACAGATTTCTCAAATGGGTCTGTCATGTGCACTAATCTCAAAAGTTTTTCCTACTCGTTCTCATACTGTTTCCGCTCAAGGTGGTATTACAGTTGCTTTAGGCAATACCCATGAGGATAACTGGGAATGGCATATGTACGATACTGTTAAAGGTTCCGACTATATCGGTGACCAAGATGCTATCGAATATATGTGTAAAACCGGTCCAGAAGCTATTTTAGAGCTGGAACATATGGGACTTCCTTTCTCTCGTCTTGATGATGGACGGATATACCAACGCCCATTTGGTGGTCAGTCGAAAAATTTTGGTGGTGAACAAGCTGCCCGTACTGCTGCCGCTGCTGACCGTACAGGCCATGCACTATTACATACTTTGTATCAACAAAATTTAAAAAATCATACCACTATCTTTTCTGAATGGTATTCGCTGGATTTAGTTAAAAACCAAGACGGTGATGTTGTTGGTTGTACCGCTATTTGCATTGAAACAGGTGAAGTTGTTTATTTTAAAGCTAATGCCACCATTTTAGCGACAGGTGGTGCGGGGCGTATTTACCAATCAACAACCAATGCACATATCAATACGGGTGATGGTGTTGGTATGGCAGTTCGTGCGGGTGTGCCTTTACAAGATATGGAAATGTGGCAATTCCACCCAACAGGTATCGCAGGGGCTGGGGTGTTAGTGACGGAAGGTTGCCGTGGTGAAGGTGGCTATTTACTGAATAAAGACGGTGAACGCTTTATGGAACGTTATGCACCAAATGCTAAAGACTTAGCAGGTCGTGACGTAGTTGCACGTTCTATTATGATTGAAATCCGTGAAGGCCGTGGTTGCGATGGACCATGGGGACCTCATGCCAAACTGAAACTCGACCACTTAGGTAAAGAAGTATTGGAATCTCGTCTACCGGGTATCCTTGATCTCTCTCGTACCTTTGCTCATGTTGACCCAGTTAAAGAACCTATTCCAGTTATTCCTACTTGTCACTATATGATGGGGGGGATCCCAACTAAAGTTACCGGACAAGCTATTCGCATGAATGAGAAAGGCGAAGATGAAGTGATCCCAGGATTATTTGCTGTGGGTGAAATTGCTTGTGTATCTGTCCATGGTGCTAACCGATTAGGTGGTAACTCACTGCTTGACCTTGTGGTATTTGGTCGTTCTGCGGGTGTTCACTTAAAAGAGTCTTTGATGGAGCAGGGCACGATGCGTGATGCCAGCGATTCTGATGTTGAAGCTGCATTAACACGCTTACATCGTTGGGAAAATAATCGTTCAGGCGAAGATCCGGTTGAGATCCGTAAAGCATTACAATCTTGTATGCAACATAACTTCTCGGTCTTCCGTGAAGGGGATGCAATGGCGAAGGGCTTAGAAGAGCTGAAAGTGATCCGTGAACGCCTGCAAAATGCCCGACTCGATGATAATTCAAGTGAATTTAATACACAGCGTATTGAGTGCTTAGAGTTAGATAACTTGATGGAAACAGCTTATGCCACAGCGGTATCTGCTAATTTCCGTACGGAAAGTCGTGGTGCACATAGCCGTTTCGATTTCCCTGATCGTGATGATGAAAACTGGTTATGCCATACATTATATCAACCGCAAACCGAAACAATGACACGACGTAAAGTCAATATGCAGCCGAAACTGCGTGAGGCTTTCCCTCCAAAAGTGCGTACATATTAATTAGCGGTGTTATTGAAGTTGCGGAGACTGAATTATGAAACTTGAATTTTCAATTTATCGTTATAATCCCGACGTTGATAATGCGCCGCGTATGCAAGATTACACGCTTGAAGTACCCGAAGGGCGTGACATGATGTTGCTAGATGCATTAATTCAATTAAAGGAAAAAGATCCTACATTATCATTCCGTCGTTCTTGCCGTGAAGGTGTATGTGGCTCCGATGGAGTGAACATGAATGGTAAAAATGGTTTGGCATGTATCACACCTATTTCATCTTTACAGAAAGGAAGTAAGAAAATTGTGATCAGACCGTTACCAGGTCTACCGGTTATTCGTGATTTAATAGTGGATATGACTCAATTCTATACGCAGTACGAGAAGATCCGTCCATATGTGATTAACGACGACAAAAATCCTCCGGCTCGTGAGAATCTACAGTCACCAGAACAACGTGAAAAACTTGACGGACTTTATGAGTGTATTCTTTGTGCTTGTTGTTCAACATCTTGCCCGTCATTCTGGTGGAATCCAGATAAGTTTATCGGACCTGCTGGACTGTTAGCAGCGTATCGTTTCTTGATTGATAGTCGTGATACTGAAACAGAATCTCGTCTTGATGATTTAAGTGATGCGTTTAGTGTATTCCGTTGTCACGGTATTATGAACTGTGTCAGCGTATGTCCAAAAGGGTTAAATCCGACTAAAGCAATTGGTCATATTAAATCAATGTTGCTAAAACATAGTGCATAAATTAATAACCGCCCTAAAATAGTTAGGGCGGTTAATGAAAAAATTAAGTTAGACGTTTGCAATAAGTAGTCTGTGTATTTGTATAAGTTTGTCTTGATAGCGGTTTTTGGAGGCACCTTTAAACACTGTTAGACAGTTTTTAAAGGTTCCTTGAGAGTGAAAAACTCCAATATTTTAAGAACCTGCGAGATAGCGGGTCATAAGAGAACCTTGCAATCGACACCGTTTAATAACGGTACTAGTTATCCACGGCGAACTAAAGCTGTATAGCTTAAGGGATCATAATGCAGAACGGCGCAATGAAGGACTGGCTAGATTCCACATTTCTAGCAGGAGAGAATCAGTCTTACATAGAAGAAATCTATGAAGATTACCTAACTGACCCAAACTCTGTTGACGAAAGTTGGAGAGAAATCTTTCAACAACTACCCGTAAGTCAAGGCGCAGAACAGTCGCATTCTCAAACCCGCGACTACTTCAGACGCCTCGCAAAAGAATCCACTCGATATCATACCTCGGTAAGCGATCCTGCAATGGACTCAAAACAAGTTAAAGTTTTGCAGCTCATTAATGCGTTTCGTTTTCGTGGTCACCAAAATGCTAATCTCGATCCGCTTGGTTTATGGAAAAGAGAATCTGTTCCAGATTTAGATCCTGCTTTCCATAATCTCACCAAAGAAGATTTTGAAGAAACCTTTAATGTTGGTTCTTTTGCTATCGGCAAAGAAACCATGAAACTCGGTGATATCTATGAAGCACTGAAACGTATTTACTGCGGTTCTATCGGTGCTGAATATATGCATATTACCAATACAGAAGAAAAACGTTGGATCCAACAACGTTTAGAATCTGTCAATGTTGCAGACCAATTTACTAAAGAAGAAAAAATTCGCTTTTTAGCAGAACTGACTGCAGCTGAAGGGTTAGAACGTTACTTAGGGGCTAAATTCCCAGGAGCAAAACGTTTCTCTTTAGAAGGTGGGGATGCTCTGATCCCAATGTTAAAAGACTTAATTCGTCATGCAGGGAAACAAGATACCCGTGAAGTGGTACTTGGCATGGCTCACCGCGGACGTTTAAACGTTCTGGTTAATATTTTAGGGAAAAAACCGGCAGATTTATTTGATGAATTTGCGGGTATACACAAAGAGCATTTGGGAACTGGTGACGTTAAATATCACCAAGGCTTTTCATCTGATTTTGCAACAGAGGGTGCTCAAGTTCACCTTGCTTTAGCCTTTAACCCATCTCACTTAGAAATTGTGAGTCCGGTTGTTATCGGTTCTGTCCGTGCTCGTCGTGACCGCTTAGATGAAGCGCGCAGTAATATGGTTCTTCCGATCACCATTCATGGTGACGCAGCAGTGACAGGGCAAGGTGTTGTTCAAGAAACACTGAACATGTCACAAGCTCGCGGTTATGAAGTTGGTGGTACGGTTCGTATCGTTATTAATAACCAAGTTGGTTTTACCACATCAAATCCTAAAGATGCCCGTTCAACAGAATACTGCACTGATATTGTGAAAATGGTTCAAGCACCTATTTTCCATGTAAATGCAGATGATCCTGAAGCGGTAGCTTTCGTCACCCGTTTAGCGTTGGATTTCCGTAATACCTTTAAACGTGATGTGATGATTGACCTTGTTTGTTATCGTCGTCATGGACATAACGAGGCGGATGAGCCAAATGCAACTCAGCCGTTGATGTATCAAAAAATCAAAAAACATCCAACACCTCGTAAGATCTATGCTGATAAGTTAGTAGAGCAAGGTTTAATCGAAGCTAATGATGTTACTGAGTTAGTTAATCTCTATCGTGATGCTCTCGATCGTGGTGATTGTGTCGTTGAAGAGTATCGTCCTATGGGGCTACATTCTTATACATGGGAACCTTACTTAAACCATGAATGGAATGAAGAGTATCCGCATAAAGTCGAAAAATCACGCTTACAAGATTTAGCGCGTCGTGTCAGCACAGTACCTTCTGAAATCGCAATGCAATCTCGCGTCGAGAAAATTTATGCCGATCGTGCTGTTATGGCTGAAGGCGAAAAATTACTCGATTGGGGGGCGGCTGAAACCTTAGCGTATGCCACTTTAGTGGATCAAGGTATTACTATTCGCCTCTCTGGTGAAGATGCAGGCCGTGGCACATTCTTCCATCGTCACGCGGTTATTCACAATCAAACCAATGGTTCAGTTTATGTACCATTAGCCAATATTCATAACGCCCAAGGTCAATTTAATGTTTGGGATTCTGTCTTAACAGAAGAAGCGGTATTAGCATTTGAATATGGTTATGCCACTACTGAGCCTCGCGGGCTGACTATTTGGGAAGCGCAATTTGGTGACTTTGCTAACGTAGCACAAGTGGTTATCGACCAATTTATTAGCTCTGGTGAGCAAAAATGGGGTCGTATGTGTGGCTTAGTCATGCTGTTACCTCATGGTTATGAAGGTCAAGGTCCAGAGCACTCATCTGCACGTTTGGAACGCTATCTGCAATTATGTGCAGAGCAAAACATGCAAGTTTGTGTGCCTTCCACACCGGCGCAGGTTTACCATATGTTACGTCGCCAAGCGTTACGTGGTATGCGTCGCCCATTAATCGTTATGTCACCTAAATCACTGTTACGTCATCCATTAGCGGTATCGAGCTTAGATGAATTAGCGGATGGTAAATTCTTACCTGTAATTGGTGAGTTAGATGAATTAAATCCAGCGGATGTGAAACGTGTCGTGATGTGTTCAGGGAAAGTTTACTACGATTTATTAGAACAACGTCGTGCTAATGGGCAAACAGATGTTGCGATTATTCGTATTGAACAGCTATATCCATTCCCTCATGATGATATGGCACAGATTTTGGCACCTTATGCTCATGTGAAAGATTTTATTTGGTGTCAAGAAGAACCGCTAAATCAGGGCGCTTGGTATTGTAGTCAGCATAACTTCCGTGATGCTATTCCTACTGGCGCAACATTACGTTATGCAGGTCGTCCTGCATCAGCTTCTCCAGCTGTTGGTTATACCTCTGTTCATCAGGAGCAACAAAAAGCTCTGGTTGAAGATGCACTGAAAGTTGAATAAATAAGGATAGAAAATGAGTAGTGTAGATATTCTAGTACCGGATCTCCCTGAATCAGTTGCTGACGCGACAGTCGCAACTTGGCATAAAAAACCTGGTGATAGCATTCAACGCGATGAAGTGCTGGTTGAAATTGAAACAGATAAAGTTGTGTTAGAAGTACCGGCGAGTGAAGCTGGGGTGCTGGATAGCATTCTTGAAGAAGAAGGCGCTACGGTAGGTTCACGTCAATTATTAGGACGTATTCGTCTTGGTGATAGCACTGGTATTCCTGCGGATGTGAAACCTGCACAAGATACGACGCCTGCGCAACGTCAAAGTGCAGATATTGTTGCGAAAGAAAGCAATGATGCTCTTAGCCCGACAGCACGTCGTTTAGTCGCTGAACATGATATTAATCCAGCAGATGTAAAAGGCAGTGGTGTTGGTGGACGTTTAACTCGTCAAGATATTGAAAGCCATGTTGCTAATAATAAATCAGCAACAGCAGCCACCGCTGAAGTTTCTCAAGCTCCATTATCGCATCGTAGTGAGAAACGTGTACCAATGACACGTTTACGCAAACGTGTTGCAGAGCGTTTATTAGAAGCGAAAAATACTACCGCTATGTTGACAACGTTTAACGAAATCAACATGCAGCCTATTAAAAATTTACGTGCGCAATATGGTGAAGCATTCGAAAAACGCCACGGTGTACGTTTAGGCTTTATGTCTTTCTACATTAAAGCGGTAGTTGAAGCGTTAAAACGTTATCCAGAAGTCAATGCGTCTATTGATGGTACTGATGTGGTTTACCACAACTATTTTGATATCAGTATTGCCGTATCAACACCTCGTGGTCTAGTAACACCGGTATTACGTGATGCAGATGCGATGAGCATGGCGGATATTGAGAAAAATATCAAAGCATTAGCAGTGAAAGGTCGTGATGGTAAATTAACCGTTGAAGATTTAACGGGCGGTAATTTTACTATTACTAACGGTGGTGTTTTTGGCTCATTAATGTCAACACCGATTATCAACCCACCACAAAGTGCTATTTTGGGTATGCATGCGATTAAAGATCGCCCAATGGCAGTTGATGGTCAGGTTGTTATTCTACCTATGATGTATCTAGCACTTTCTTATGACCATCGTTTAATTGATGGCCGTGAGTCTGTCGGTTTCTTAGTGACCGTTAAAGAAATGCTAGAAGATCCTGCCCGTTTATTACTGGATGTGTAGGTAATAAATATCGCTTTTAGGCAGGAGATGCTCCTCCTGCCTCTACAGCAACATACACAAGCATCAAAGAAGTACAGTGTGTTCGTGAAGCCAGATTTTTCTGGCTTATAGTCAAAAAAATAAGAAAGTCCGACTTTCAACAAGATTATGGATAGAACATCATGAATTTACACGAGTATCAGGCAAAACAGCTTTTCTCACGGTATGGATTACCAGCACCTGCTGGTTTCGCCTGCTCCACGCCGCGCGAGGCAGAAGAAGCTGCATCAAAAATTGGCCAAGGCCCTTGGGTTGTTAAATGTCAAGTTCACGCGGGTGGACGTGGTAAAGCGGGTGGCGTAAAAGTCGTCAACTCAAAAGAAGAGATCCGCGCATTTGCTGAACAATGGTTAGGCAAACGTTTAGTAACTTATCAAACAGATGCTAATGGCCAACCAGTAACACAAATCTTGGTTGAAGCGGCAACAGATATTGCTAAAGAACTTTATCTTGGTGCTGTTGTTGACCGTGGTACCCGTCGTGTTGTCTTTATGGCTTCCACTGAAGGTGGCGTTGAAATTGAAAAAGTGGCGGAAGAAACGCCAGAGCTTATTCATCGTGCCATTATTGATCCGCTGACAGGACCTATGCCTTATCAGGGACGAGAATTAGCCTTCAAACTCGGTTTAAAAGGCAAACAAGTTAGTCAATTTGCTAAAATATTTATGGGATTAGCGACGATCTTCTTAGAGCGTGATTTAGCGCTTATTGAGATCAACCCATTGGTGATCACCAAAGATGATGATTTGATTTGTCTTGATGGTAAATTAGGTGTGGACAGTAATGCGTTATTCCGTCAACCGGAAATGCGTGAAATGCATGATCCATCACAAGAAGATCCACGTGAAGCGCAAGCGGCACAATGGGAATTAAATTATGTAGCACTCGATGGCAATATCGGTTGTATGGTTAATGGTGCTGGTTTAGCTATGGGAACCATGGATATCGTTAAACTGCATGGCGGTGAACCTGCTAACTTCCTTGATGTTGGGGGAGGGGTAACCAAAGAGCGTGTTACAGAAGCATTTAAGATTATTTTGTCAGATGAAAATGTCAGTGCTGTATTAGTCAACATTTTCGGTGGCATTGTACGTTGTGACCTTATTGCAGACGGTATTATTGGTGCAGTTGAAGAAGTCGGTGTTAACGTACCAGTTGTTGTTCGTCTTGAAGGAAACAATGCAGAGTTAGGCACTAAAAAATTAGCAGATAGCGGTTTAAATATTATTGCTGCTAAGAGCTTAACGGATGCCGCTAAACAAGTTGTTGCAGCAGCGGAGGCAAAATAATGTCTATTTTAATCGATAAAAACACTAAAGTTATTTGCCAAGGTTTCACTGGAAGCCAAGGAACTTTCCACTCCGAACAAGCTATTGCTTACGGTACTCAAATGGTGGGTGGTGTTACACCGGGTAAAGGTGGTACAACACATTTAGGCTTACCAGTATTTAATACTGTACGTGAAGCAGTGGAAGCAACGGGGGCGACGGCGACGGTTATTTATGTACCAGCACCATTTTGCAAAGACTCTATTTTAGAAGCTATTGATGCAGGTATTAAACTAATTATTACAATTACAGAAGGTATTCCTACGCTGGATATGCTGACTGTAAAAGTAAAATTAGATGAAGCTGGTGTTCGCATGATTGGCCCTAACTGTCCGGGTGTTATTACTCCAGGTGAGTGCAAAATTGGTATTATGCCTGGTCACATTCACTTACCTGGCAAAGTAGGTATTGTCTCTCGTTCAGGTACTTTAACTTATGAAGCAGTAAAACAAACTACTGACGTTGGTTTAGGTCAATCAACCTGTGTTGGTATCGGTGGTGACCCAATTCCGGGATCGAACTTTATTGATATTCTGAAGCTATTCCAAGAAGATCCGCAAACAGAAGCAATTGTTATGATTGGTGAAATTGGTGGTACAGCGGAAGAAGAAGCAGCTGCTTATATCAAAGATCACGTTACCAAACCTGTTGTAGGCTATATTGCTGGTGTTACAGCACCTAAAGGTAAGCGTATGGGGCATGCTGGCGCCATTATTGCGGGTGGTAAAGGTACTGCTGACGAGAAATTTGCCGCATTAGAAGCCGCTGGCGTTAAAACAGTACGTAGTTTAGCTGATATCGGTGATGCTGTTAAATCGCTATTAAATAAGTAACATTTTTGTTAATTACCTCTAGTTAAAACTACATATCATGCCAATCTCTGATCAAACTGGAGATTGGCATTTTTTATTGTTCTATTTTATGGCGCCTTTAGGTGCTGTCAGCAAGTAGTCACGTGTATCTTTGTTCGATTTTATCTCATCTTATTGTTTTTAAATATATTTTTATTTCATTTTTTGTGTGCTAAATAGTGATTTAAACACAGCAATAACGAAAATATGGCGCTAAACAAGAATACCTGAGCCCTGGTTTGCTAAAAAATGCGGAATTTATTTTGCTCAGCCTAACTGATATGAAGAGTAGGGGAAGGCAAAAAAAGGGATACTTTTAGTATAATTTTTATTCATTAATACTATGTGTATAAGATTTACTATAGTTAATTTATATTGTTTAACGATACCTTATTAGCAGATAACCCCCCTCAATTATTATCATTTGTTAGTATTATTGGAAGGGCACAATCTTGCCCTATTGCAGTATGGTGAAGGTTTCATAGTGAAAAATGTATTATAGATACAATAATGCTCGAAAGAGAAGTTTAATGAGTAGCAGAGCAACCATGCTAAAAAACCGACCTTCTAAAATAACATTAAACTATCAACTATCAGCTAAACTTTAGAGATAAAGCTTACAAATAATCATTCTTCAATACAGTTATGCCATTTGGCTATCCATGTTTTAAAAATAAAATGATTGTATATTGTTGTTTTACAAGGGAATATTATTTATTTTTATGGCTTAAGGTATGATTGCTATAGAGTGCATGAGTTATTTCTATTCAATGGATAGATACATTATTTATCCTAAATTAAACTTTGTATTAAAAAAAGATTATCATTATAAGAGTTTATTTATGTTTTAGGTTCGCTCGATAAAACTAAATTAAAAAAGATAAAAAATTAAAAATTTATTTTCAACTTATTAATTAATAGATTATTTTTTTTAAATATCCCTTTTTTACCTGAAAAAAAATGTTTTTAATATTAGAATTAATGAAATACAGCTAAATATGACTATTTAAATGTATTTATGAAAATAAAAAGTTAATTTTATTATGGAAATTAATGGGAGGTAAATTATACTTAAAAATAAAACCAACAGTAAATTAACATTACGGTAACTATTGGGTAATTTATTCGCAACTAGTTAACATTAAAGTGTTTTTTTGATGTGGGTCAAGTTATTAATTGTGGAAAAATTTTCTAAATATGCTTAAATTGGCACACGATCAAATATGCTGTTACTAACCTAAAAGTCGTATTGTTGACCTAAGCTCAGAATTCAAATCTGGGTCACGCAAAATATATTTATTATATGTAAATATAGGCGTACTATTTGTAAGGTATTGTGTTTTTGGTCTTTAATATTCGTTGTTGTTTTTAGAGGCATTTATTGCTGGTAGTTATGAGGCTTTATTTATTAATTAAAGTCGGGTTGCCGCAAGTCGGTGTCTTCCTGCTAGGAGCAAGGAGTCAAGATGTTTGATATTGTCGAACTGTCACGGTTACAGTTTGCCTTAACAGCGATGTATCACTTCCTGTTTGTCCCATTAACGCTCGGTATGGCGTTTATGTTGGCAATCATGGAAGCGATATATGTCCTGTCAGGTAAACAAGTTTACAAAGATATGACAAAGTTCTGGGGTAAGTTATTCGGTATTAACTTTGCTCTGGGTGTCGCAACTGGTTTGACCATGGAGTTCCAATTTGGTACTAACTGGTCATATTTCTCTCATTACGTTGGTGATATCTTCGGTGCGCCTTTAGCAATCGAAGGTCTGATGGCATTCTTCTTAGAATCAACTTTCGTCGGATTATTCTTCTTCGGTTGGGATCGTTTAGGCAAGAAGCAACACTTAATGGTAACTTGGTTAGTTGCCTTTGGTTCTAACTTCTCTGCGCTGTGGATCTTAGTCGCAAATGGTTGGATGCAAAACCCTGTTGCTGCAGACTTCAACTTTGAAACCATGCGAATGGAAATGTTGAGTTTTGCTGATCTGGTCTTAAACCCAGTCGCTCAGGTGAAATTTGTTCACACCGTTGCTGCAGGTTACTGTACTGGTGCATTCTTTGTTTTAGGTATCAGCTCTTACTACCTACTCAAAGGTCGTGATATCGGTTTTGCAAAACGTTCTTTCGCTGTTGCGGCAACCTTTGGTATCGCTGCGGTATTATCTGTTATCGTACTGGGTGATGAATCTGGTTATGAAATGGGTGACGTACAAAAAACCAAATTGACTGCTATTGAAGGTGAGTGGCATACAGAGCCAGCACCAGCTTCCTTTAACTTGATTGCATTCCCTAATCAAGAAAAAATGGAAAACACGTTTGCTCTACAAATTCCATATGTCATGGGTATTATAGCAACACGTTCTTTTGATACGCCGGTATTAGGTCTGCATGATCTGATGAGCCAGCATGAAGTGCGTATTCGTAATGGTATGAAAGCGTATGACCTGTTAACTGAACTACGTTCAGGTAACACTGATCCTGCCGTACGAGCTGCATTTAATGAGTCTAAAAAAGACTTAGGCTACGGTCTATTATTGAAGCGTTATACTGAAAATGTTTCTGATGCAACTGAAGAGCAAATTAAGTCAGCTGTAAAAGATTCTATTCCTAACGTCGCACCACTTTTCTGGTCATTCCGTATCATGGTCGCTGCCGGCTTCCTGATGTTATTGGTTGTTGCGATCTCCTTCTGGACTGTTCTGTCTAACCGTATCGGTAACTACAAATGGTTACTGCGTGCTGCGCTATTTAGTATTCCATTACCATGGATTGCTGTTGAAGCGGGCTGGTTTGTTGCAGAATATGGACGTCAACCATGGGCGATTGGTGAAATCTTGCCTACGGCTGTAGCAACTTCTTCACTGACACAGGCTGATATTCTCGTTTCTATGGGACTTATCTGCGGTCTGTATACTCTGTTCCTCGTTGCCGAAATGTTCCTGATGTTCAAATTTGGTCGCCTTGGCCCAAGTAGTCTGAAAACGGGTCGCTATCACTTTGAACAGAAGACAGCTTCTTCTGCACAAAGTAAGTAACACAGGAGTCCACTATGTTTGATTATGAAGTATTGCGGTTTGTTTGGTGGCTACTGATTGGTATCTTACTGATCGGCTTTGCGGTCACCGATGGTTTTGATATGGGTGTTGGTGTGTTATTGCGCGTCATTGCAAAAGATGACACAGAACGCCGTATTTTAATTAACTCCGTTGCACCTCACTGGGATGGTAACCAAGTTTGGTTAATCACTGCCGGTGGTGCATTATTCGCTGCATGGCCAATGGTATATGCTGCGGCATTTTCTGGTTTCTATTTTGGTATGATCTTCGTACTGGCGGCATTATTCTTCCGTCCAGTAGGTTTTGACTACCGTTCTAAATTAGAATCACCAAAATGGCGTGGTATGTGGGATTGGGGTATCTTTATTGGTAGCTTTGTTCCACCATTAGTTATCGGTGTTGCTTTTGGTAACCTGTTACAAGGTGTTCCATTAGAAGTCGATAGCATGCAACGTGTATCTTATAATGGTACAACTAACGCACTAATTAACCTGTTAAGCCTATTGAACCCATATGGTCTATTAGCAGGTGTTATTAGCTTAATGATGATTGTGGCACAGGGTGCTAGCTATCTTCAAATGCGTACTACCGGTGAGCTGCATGAGCGCACTCGTAAAGCAACTTACATTACCTCTTTAATCACTTTTATTGCTTTTGCATTAGCAGGCGTGTGGTTAATCTACGGTATTGATGGCTTTATTATCACTAGTGCGGTTGATACTGCGGGTCCTTCTTCTCCGTTGTTGAAAACAGTTTCTCACGAAGCTGGCGCTTGGATGACGAACTACAACAACTATCCTATTTTATGGATCTTACCGGCATTAGGTCTGTTAAGTCCTTTATTAGCGGTTGTTGCAACTAAAGCAAACAAAGGAGCTTGGGCATTCCTGTTCACTTCACTGACTATTGCTTGTGTTATCCTAACGTTTGGTGTAACCCTGTTCCCATTCATTATGCCATCAAGCACATTCCCTGATGTAAGCTTGACAATTTGGGATGCAACTTCAAGCCTGTTCACTTTACAAGTGATGACAGTAGTCGCGATTATCTTTGTACCTATCGTTCTCCTCTACACTATCTGGTGTTACTGGAAAATGCATGGTCGCCTCGATAAGAAATTTATCGAAGGCAATAATCATACTCTTTACTAAGGAGCATAGAGAATGTGGTATTTTGCATGGCTTCTCGGCACACTCTTCGCTTGTAGTATTGCGGTGATCGCAGGACTGGCTTATGAGCACGCTGAAGCGAAAAAAACTTCAGAAAGTGAAGAATAATGTTGGATAAAAGTTACCAACTACTTAACAAGGGCCCAATTAGGGCTCTTGTTTTAATCATGGCTCTAGCAATGGCATTTTGTGTTATGTGGGATCCGAGTCGATTCGCGGCTAATACAAGCTCATTAGCGATTTGGCAAGGAATATTACTGATTTGGGCTGTATGTGCAGGGGCAGTTTTTGGCTTAGCCTATCGTCCTAAACATGTTGTAGCGCAATATCTATTACATCCCATTCCCGCCATTATTATTTTAGTTGTAGGGCTATATTATTTCTTCTTCTAATCAAAATGCCTTATTTTAACCTCTAGTAAGTGGCGTAAAATAAGGCATTCACTTCTTGTATATGGGTTATGCAATATTCCCCCTCACCTTTTAGGGCATAGAATTAATTCTCTCTTTTAAAAAATCAATAAATAGACGGGTTTTTCTTGGCATATGTTCACCATGTGGAAAAATGACATTAATAGATTGATTTAATAAGGTAAGTTCAGGAATAGGGCTAACAAGTTCACCCTGTGTTATTTCTTGTTGAATGTACCACTCTGGTAATATAGTCATTCCCATTTGTTTGAGTGCCATCTGTTTTAATGCACTAATAGTATTCGTTTCGAAAAGTGCCATTGAGTGCAATTGTGAAAATAGTTGATTGATTTTATCTTGTTGGCTGAGTTTGCTATGGCGTAAATTGCTGTTTGCAAGATAGGGAACTGCCGCTAAATCTGCAATTTCTTGGATAGGATATTTTTTCAATAAATGTGGTGATACCACTAATTTGATTGTGTAATCTGCTAATTTGCGATAGCGATAATTACTGTCTTTTAATGCGCCAAGGCGTATCGCCAAATCTAACTTATGATTGATAAGATCATCAATAGAAGAATTGAATATATATTGCACTTTTAGTTGAGGGTGTAAACACATAAATTGATGTAAAAGTGGCAATATATAATGTTCACCAAATTCAGCCGTTGAAGTTAATCGTAAAGTTCCCTGTAAGTTTTGTTGTCCTAACCGTGCCTTATCTAATGTTTGTTCGAGTTGAACTAAAACTTGACGAAAATCTTGATAAAGGATTTCTCCCGTTTCAGTTAATGTGAAGCGCCGAGTATTCCGATTAAGAAGAGATACATTTAATTCCGTTTCTAATGCTTTAATATGAATACTCACCATTGATTTACTTAAGCGTAAATACTTTGCTGCTTGTGTAAAAGAGCCTGTATCTACTACGGCGATAAAAGAACGAATTCGGTCTATTTGATTTTGCATGATTGTTTACTCTGATTAAACAATAAGTTCTATTTTGTCAGATAGACGATATTCGTCAATCTTTCGTACCCTATAAGGCGGAGGATTGCTATGTCTTATCGTTATCAAATAGCCATTATTTTTTTACTGGGTTTTTTTATTGATTGTATAAATATTTTTATGTCGGCAATTGCATTACCAGCAATTGCAGCGGATATGAAGGTATCTATCGTCTCCATTACATGGGTATCAAATAGTTATATTTTAGGTTTAACACTGATTATTCCATTGAGTCACTGGTTATCTCAACGTTTTGGCGTGAGAGTATTAATGGTCAGCTCGATGTTGATATTTAGTGCTTCTGTGGCGTTGGTAGGCTATTCACACTCATTTTTTGAGCTGATTTTATGGCGTTTTATTCAAGGTCTTAGTGGTGGATTATTAATTCCCATCGGCCAAGCTCTAACATTTCAGTATTTTCAAGGGCATGAAAGAAGCAAAGTCTCAACTTTAATTATGGCTGTTGCTCTTATTGCACCTGCAATTTCTCCCACAATAGGTGGGTTTATCGTTGATGCTGTATCTTGGCGTTGGGTTTTTTATAGTAATGTGCCTTTTTCATTACTTACTGCGTTTTTGGCTTTTATTTGGGTAAAAGAGTCTAAATCACAAGAAAATATAATACCAGATCTTAAAGGGATCTTATTAATCAGTATTATTATCGTATCAGGGTTATGTGCATTATCTGCTTACGGTGAGTATCACTCTACACAATTAGCATTAGTCATCAGTTTTTTTGCTGCATTATTTTCTCTTCTTTATTATCGTCATTATAAACAGAGTTTATCACCGGTAATTAATCTAAATTTATTAAAAAATAGAAACTTATCACTTTCCATTTTTCTTTATTACTGTATTCCAGGTGTTTTTACTGGTGTAAATATTCTGGCGATTTTTTATTTACAACAATATCTCCATTTTTCGGGGCAGGGTACAGGCAGTTTTATGCTGCTATATGCTATAGGTGCATTTATTTCCATTATTGTTGGTGGTGCACTTTATAATAAATTGGGTATGAAGCGCTTAGCTATATTCGCTTTAATTCTGCACAGTATTGGTATTGTATTATTAGCATTAGTAAATAAAGAGAGCGATCTGCCTTTATTAATACTGGCTTATTTAATGATGGGAATTGGTGGAGGGATCGGTGCAAATACAGCACAAACAACGGCCCTTTATGACTTTGATAAACAAAGGCTTATTCAAGCTAGTGTTATTTGGAATATAAATCGTCAAGTTGTATTTAGTGTTGGCGCGACACTTGTTGCAATGATCTTCAACACATTATCTCTTTTTGTATCGTCACAAATGGCTTATAGCACGACATTTTTTATCTGTGCAACCATAGGATTATTTCCGCTATTTCTTTTCATATTGTTAAAGCAAAAAACAAACTTACAGGAAACAAATCATGAGCATTAAAATAGACCCATTAATAGAAAGTGTGCAAGTGTTGCATAATGAGATTGAAACTGTTTTTACTCAAACCCCTATTGCTACACAGGCATTAAAAAATATAGAAATGTTACTTGCCAACACGTTTTCTATGATTGGTATAACAGGAAAGAAAATAAATTATGATGATGTAATGGCAATGTTTTCTCGTAATGCAGGGAAAAGGCCAGAATTGAGGATTGAAACAGATAGCTATAACATTATTTACCAATCTGAACATTGGGCAACGGTGAGCTATCGTGAAACGCATTATGAAAATAAGAAGATTCTCACCCGTCAATCTGTGGTAGTTTTGAGACGCGCGTCTCTAGATTGTCAATGGCAGTGGTATTACTTGCATGAAACACCTGTATTAGATAATTAATTGATTTTAATAAAAAACCAGTAATAAGACTGGTTTTTTTATTGGTTGGGAAAAAATTTGAATCAGAGTGCTAAACTATTAATTGTTAATTAGCAAGCATTTTAATGCTGAACTAATAAAAATATTTTTTCTATTCAGGCGCTAAAGCATATTGCGTGTTGCAAAGAAGAGTTTATGATTGGCGTCTGAAAACGGTGTTTTCTATTCTTTACGTTACTATGATTCCCTTAGAGGCACCTCTTAAGTATAGTTAACAAATCTATAGCTTAATTATTTATGGGATTACTCAAGGAATGTAAGGACGGAATTATGCGGTTTCTTTGGCCAGTTCGTGTCTATTACGAAGATACTGATGCCGGTGGTGTGGTCTATCATGCCAGTTATTTAAAATATTTTGAACGTGCAAGAACAGAATTACTCAGAGAAAAAGGTTTTTATCAGCATGATTTACGGGAGTATGATCATGTTGCGTTTGTTGTGCGTAAATTAACCATTGACTATATTGCGCCAGCACGGCTCGATGAGCTTCTGAAAGTAGAAAGTGAAATTACTACATTACGTGGTGCATCAATGACATTTTCTCAAAAGCTTATCAATCAAGATGGTGTGGTACTGTGTAGGGCAGATGTATTAGTTGTCTGCGTTGATTCATTAAAAATGAAGCCTGTAGGGCTTCCTAAGTCCATTATCGCGGAGTTTAAGTAGTGGCTGACATGAATGTTATCGATCTCTTTCTAAAAGCGGGGCTTTTAGTTAAGTTGATCATGTTGTTATTAATCGGATTTTCTATTGCCTCATGGGCGATCATTATTCAACGTACGAAAGTATTGAATGCAGCAGATCGTGAAGCGGCAGATTTTGAAGATAAATTCTGGTCAGGCACTGATTTGGCTCGTCTATATAAAGAAAGCCAAGCTCGTCGTGACGAGTTATCAGGGGCAGAACAAATTTTTCATTCTGGTTTTAAAGAGTTTGCACGACTACATCAAGCGAATGTTCATGCACCCGATGCTGTTGTTAATGGGGCTTCCCGTGCAATGCGTGTTTCATTTAATCGTGAATTAGAGTCCTTAGAAACGCATATTCCTTTTTTAGGTACGGTGGGGTCAATTAGTCCTTATATTGGCTTATTCGGTACGGTATGGGGGATTATGCATGCATTTATCGCTTTAGGTAGTGTTAAACAGGCAACTTTACAGATGGTGGCACCCGGTATTGCTGAAGCGTTGATTGCAACAGCCATTGGTTTATTTGCGGCCATCCCCGCAGTTATGGCTTATAACCGCTTTACGCAACGTGTAAATAAGTTGGAACAAAGTTACGATAACTTTATGGAAGAGTTCCTGACGATTTTACATCGCCAAGCTTTTGTCTCCGCAGAAAAGAAATAGTTAACGCAAAAGGAGAGAGCTGATGGCACGAGGTCGCAGTAGCCGCCGAGGCGTAAAATCAGAAATTAATATAGTACCTTTGCTTGATGTGTTATTGGTGCTTTTGCTGATTTTTATGGCAACAGCGCCAATTATTTCACAAAGTGTTGAGGTTGATCTTCCACAAGCAACAGAAACACAGACTGTTTCAACCAGTGATAACCCGCCTGTAATTGTCGAAGTTGCTGGAGTGGGGCAATATAATATCCGTGTTGAACAAGAGGTTTTAGAGCTTTTACCTCAAGAACAGATTATGGCTGAAGCAAAACGACAATTAGAAAAAAACCCGAAAGCGGTCTTTCTTATTGGTGGCGCTAAAGATGTTCCTTATGATGAGATAATTAAAGCACTCAACATGTTACGTCAAGCGGGTGTTAAGTCTGTCGGTTTAATGACTCAGCCTCTTTAGTAGGCTGAAATAAGTTTGGATAATAGCGTGGGAAAGAAGACGAAACCAATCCGAAGTAAATTGAGCGGTTCAGTTATCTTGTCTACTGTCTTGCATTTACTGATCATCGCTTTGCTTATCTGGGGATCGTTAACTCAGAAATGGAATTTAGGCGGTGGCGGTGGATCTGATGGGCAAGTTATTGATGCTATTATGGTTGACCCTAATGCGGTAGTACAAGAGTATAATCAGCAAAAGGCGCAACAAGCTAATGTCCAAAAAGCAGAACAAGAACGTAAAGCGCGGGCGCAGCAACAAGAAGAAGAGCTACGCCAACAACAAATTAAAGAACAAGAACGTTTAAAAGCGTTAGAAGTGGAACGTTTGCAAGCAAAAGAGGCTGCAGAAGCTCAACGTCGTGAAGCGGCCACCGCCGCTGCTAAAGCGAAAGAAGAGCAAAAGCAGGCTGAAGAAGCTGCCGCACAAGCTAAAGCTGAACGCGATCGTATTTTAAAAGAGCAAGCTGATGCGAAAGCCAAAGCAGAGGCAGAAGCGAAGAAACAAGCAGAATTAGCAGCGAAACAGAAAGCAGAAGAAGCGAAGGCAAAAGCAGAAGCTGAGGCAAAAGCGAAGGCTGAAGCCGATGCGAAAGCGAAAGCAGAGGCTGATGCAAAAGCGAAAGCAGCCGCAGAAGCTAAAGCCAAAGCAGCAGCGGAAGCTAAAGCGAAAGCCGCTGCACAGCAACAAAGTAAAGCGGTTGATAGTCTACTCGATGGATTAGTTGCTCAAGGCGATAAACAATCGGGGGCTTCTGCAGCAGGTCAAGGTGGTGGTAATCGCTCTGGGGCAAATGCTGCGGGCATTGATCGCTATACTGGGCAAGTAAAAGTTGCCATCGAACAGAAGTTTTTTGATTCTGATTTATATAAAGGTCGTAAATGTGACCTTAAAATAAGTATTGCACCAGACGGTATGTTAGTAAGTGCAAAAGCGGTAGGTGGTGATCCGGCTTTATGCCAAGTTGCATTACAAGCGGCTAAAATGGCAACATTGCCTAAGCCACCGAAAGATATTTACGAACAAGTAAAATCACCAACAATTGAGTTTAAGCCATAAAACTGTCTGATAGTAGGAAAACATACATTAATTTATCTCTATTTTAGAATGTTATTGATGTGTTGTATGGTGTTGTTTAAAAGCGTTTGTTACTATTCTGTGCGTTATTGCGCAATAACCGCAATAATAAAAGGGAGACATGATGAAGCAGGCATTAAATGTTATTTTCGGACTTTTGATATTATGCGTTACAACGCTCGCTAATGCAGAAGTTCGCATTGAAATTACACAAGGGGTGAATACTGCACGCCCTATTGGTGTTGTTCCTTTTAAATGGGAAGGCACAGGTCAAATGCCAGAAGATATTGCTGGAGTGATTGCGGCTGATTTACGAAATAGTGGTAAATTTAACCCTATTGATATGAATCGTTTGCCTCAACAACCCGTTACCGCTTCTGAGGTTCAACCTGCACTCTGGACAGCATTAGGTATTGATTCAGTGGTTGTAGGGCGTGTTCAGCCCTCGGCAGATGGTCAATATGTTGTTAGCTATCAACTAGTTGATGTTGCTGGCTCTCCGGGAGCGGTTTTAGCGCAAAGTGAGTATAAAATCAGCAATAAATGGTTACGATATGCTGCTCATACCGCCAGTGATGAAATCTTTGAAAAATTAACTGGCATTCGTGGTGCGTTCCGTACCCGTATTGCTTATGTCGTTGTGACTAATGGTGGCGCTTATCCATATGAATTACGTGTATCTGACTATGATGGATTTAATCAAGATCGCGTTTATCGTTCATCACAGCCATTAATGTCACCCGCTTGGTCTCCTGATGGTGCTAAACTAGCATATGTCACATTTGAAAGTGGTCAATCTGCTTTAGTTGTACAGACATTAGCAACGGGGGAAGTGCGTCAAATCGCTTCTTTCCCTCGACATAATGGTGCACCTGCTTTTTCTCCAGATGGCTCTAAATTAGCCTTTGCACTGTCAAAAAGCGGTAGTCTAAATCTTTATGTAATGGATTTAGCCAGTGGCAATATGACACAGGTAACCAATGGTAGAAGTAATAATACAGAACCGACTTGGATGCCTGATGGACAGACTTTGGTCTATACTTCGGATCAAGGCGGACGTCCTCAAATTTATAAAATTAATATTAACGGAGGAACGCCAGAACGTATTACTTGGGAAGGAAAACAAAACCAAAATCCTGCAGTAAGTCCTGATGGTAGTTTCTTAGTTATGGTGAGTTCTGAAAGCGGTAGGCAACATATCGCTAAGCAGGATCTAGAAACGAATGCTGTTCAATATTTAACAGATACGTTTCTGGATGAAACGCCAAGCATCGCGCCTAACGGCACTATGGTTATTTATAGCTCCACTCAAGGCTTAGGAACCATTTTGCGACTAGTATCGACTGATGGACGTTTCAAAGCGCGTCTTCCGGCGACTGATGGTCAGGTTAAATCACCTGCCTGGTCTCCGTTTATGTGATGCATAAGAATTATGTATGGCAAACAAATAAAGGAACAATTAGAGATGCAATTAAACAAAGTGTTTAAAGGGTTGATGTTAGCATTACCACTCGTTGCTGTTGCAGCATGTAGCTCAAACAAAAACGATGATCAAACAGATACAAGCAACAATGTACCTGTTACTGAGCAAGGCCCTACTGCTGAAGAATTAGCACGTCAGCAATTAGAACAACTGAAACAAACTAACATTGTTTACTTCGGTTTTGATAAATATGACGTTACTTCAGAATATGCTCAACTGTTAGATGCTCACGCTGCATTCCTGCGTGCTAACCCTTCAGTACGCATTACTATCGAAGGTCATGCTGACGAACGTGGTACTCCAGAATACAACATCGCGTTAGGCGAACGTCGTGCAAACGCAGTTAAAATGTATCTGCAAGGTAAAGGCGTATCAGCTGATCAATTATCAATCGTATCTTACGGTAAAGAAAAACCTGCTGTACTGGGTCATGACGAAGCCGCTTATGCGAAAAACCGTCGTGCAGTACTGGTTTACTAAGAGAACGGCATGAACAACAGTAACTTCAGACCTTTATTGATGAGTCTGTTGTTACTGGTTGGCGTAGCGGCTCCTGTAGCCGCTATTGCCCAAGCGCCAATCAGTAATATCGGTTCAGGCTCTACTGATGAACGACTCGCCCAACTTGAGCGTATCTCTAATGCTCATAGTCAGCTTTTGACCCAATTACAGCAACAACTCGCAGATTCTCAACGCGATATTGATATGTTGCGTGGTCAAATTCAGGAAAATCAATACCAGTTAAACCAAGTTGTAGAGCGTCAACGTAATATCTATCAACAATTAGATAGCCTAAATGGTGGCAACTCAGCACCAACAACGGATGAGGCTTCAACGGGTGGCAATGTACCTTCAACATCTGATACAAGTACGAGTTCGTCGTCAACAGGTGATGAAAAAGCCGATTATAACGCGGCAATTGATATTGTATTGAATTCAAAAGATTACGATAAGGCAATTGTTGCATTAAACAACTTTATTAAAAGTTATCCGAAGTCTAGCTATCAATCAAATGCTCAATTTTGGTTGGGGCAAATGTATTATCTAAAAGGTAATAAAGATCAGGCTGCGAGTACTTTTGCTATTGTTGTGAAAAATTATCCAAAATCTCAAAAAGCAAGTGAGGCCTTTTATAAGATAGGGCTTATTATGCAAGAGAAAGGGCAAAAGGATAATGCGAAAGCTATTTATCAACAAGTGGTTAAGCAATATCCAAACAGTGCTGGTGCAAAATTAGCACAAAAGCAGTTAGCAGCACTATAATTATTGGCCCCGTAATGTGAATGTTACATTTTCGGGGTTAACTGATTGTTTTTTCAGCGTTTGAATGTTTTTTTGAAAAAAAACGTTGCACAATAACATTAAATCAGTATTATTACCCGCCGTTGCCACAGAGAATGTGGCGAGTTCGAAAAGGGTCGTTAGCTCAGTCGGTAGAGCAGTTGACTTTTAATCAATTGGTCGGGCGTTCGAGTCGCCCACGACCCACCATTTTCGAATTTACATACCATTTTATGAAATGGGTCGTTAGCTCAGTCGGTAGAGCAGTTGACTTTTAATCAATTGGTCGGGCGTTCGAGTCGCCCACGACCCACCATTTCAATATGCTTTTCTAGTCTTTTATCACACGCCATTCTCATTCTATCTAAAAATGCTCTCTATAACTCGTTTTTGTATTTATTACTCGAGTTACTCAAATAGAGGATGTAAATAGATAGCTTCTCCATTGCTGAAAAAACTATCTGATCTCACTTAAGTTGGATAATGACAAATAATGGAAGTGGTTATTTGGTAATATTCATTTTCAGTTAATAGTTCATTATCAATAAACCAATCGCTAATGAGTATTTGTGCTTGTGTTGCCTTTTCTATCGACAAACCAAAACGCTTTGATACATCAATAAAAAAAGCCATGATAATACTTAATGCAGCCGCTGCTTCATAAGGGGTACTCATAGCCAGTGTGCTTTCTAATGAACGTAATGAGTAAAACTTAGGTAACCACTCCCGTAAGTTTTTGCCTTGATACCAGACATCTTGTGTTGATGTTTGCAGAGCAACTTGCTCTAGTAAACGGATCAACCATTCCCTTATATCACTCATACGATATTCAGCGAACCAAAATTCATTACGTAAGATAGCTATAGCGATTTGTGTGGCTTCAAACCAAAACTCTTGAGCCAAGGCATCAGCTTGCTCTATGGAAAGGGCTGGGGGAGTCACAGTGCTAATTTCTGGAAGTTGGTCACATAAACCTGTTTTATCAAGTAAAACACGATAGCCTCGTTGATAAACTGGACTTAGACCATTTTGTTTCATATTGATAATTCTTTCAGGCTCTGCCATCAAAATATCCATTTTTCGGCCTTGAGCTAATACGTGCAAATAGATTGGCCAGCGAATGCCGTTCGGATCTTCACATTCTGTTGCTAAAGAGACGAGGTGTTTACCAAATTGTGATAGCCAATGTTGGTTTTTTGCTAGCTCGGTCGCACCGTGACCAATAAGCTCTATATCAATATCAGAATAGCTGTCTATCTTCTTATTACGACCCACTGAGCCTGTTAATACCACAGCCTCAATTCGAGGATCAAGTAATGCAAAAGATAACATGCGATCGATTAAGCGGGTGATTGGCTCCATATTTCTCTCTAGTTGTTATAGTAGATAAAGTTATTTGTTGTAAGTATGAATAAAAAAATAGCATATTTATTATATAAAACACTTTTTGTTTTTTATGGTAAATAAATGGCATTTTGTTTAATATTTTAAACTAAGTGCTATCATTGATAGGAATGTATATATATCTTTATCACTTTGCAACAATGTCGCAATAACCCATATTTTATTTGTTTTTTCTATGATTAAGTCGGGGTTGTCAAATGGATGTCATTAGTTGGTTTAGTATTAATAATATTTTAGTCAATATTCCATTAGGAAAAGAAGGCTATCCACTCTCATGGATTGAAGCTATAGGGACTATTGCTGGATTATTATGTATATGGCTTGCGAGCCAGGAAAAGATCATTAACTATTTATTTGGGTTAATTAATGTCACTTTATTCGCCATTATTTTTTTCCAGATCCAGTTATATGCCAGTCTACTGCTACAAATTTTCTTCTTTGCTGCCAATATTTATGGTTGGTATGCATGGAGTAGAGTGAATGATTTTGAACAAGCAGAATTGAAAATACGTTGGTTAAAGCCGGGCCAACAAATCGTATTAATCATTGTCTCCATTGCTGCCATTATTGCGCTAACGTTTAATATTGATACCGTTTTTGGCTATTTAGCAGTTATTGCTGTTGATATCTTAAATGTCTTCGGGGCAAATTTAGCCACACCTGCTATCGAGCCAGATGCTTACCCATTCTGGGATTCAACAATGACGGTACTCTCCATTGTGGCTATGATCTTAATGACACGCAAATTGGTAGAAAACTGGTTAATTTGGTCTGTTATTAATGTCATTAGTATTGTTATATTTTATAAACAGGGTGTTTATGCCATGTCTATTGAATATATCATCTTATTGGCTATCGCTATTAATGGCTCTCGTTTGTGGATCAAATCAGCAAAGCATTCAAACAAAAATAATTATCTCTCATAATAAAAAAGGCTGGTAGAGTTATATTTCTCTCCAGCCTTGCTATTCGTTGTGTTTATTCTTCTATTCTAGGCAATTTCAAATCATTATTTTACTTAATGGTGCTATTACTTGTTTTCGATATTTTTGTTATCTACCGTCATGGTCTGTTTAGACTCTTAAGGGTGTTTACAGAGAGAAAACGAATGGTTAGATTGAAGAAACAGAAATCATATTGACTAGATAATAATAGAGTGGAACACGGGAATGAATTACCAGAATGATGATCTTAAAATAACACAAATCAATGAACTTTTACCGCCAGTGGCATTATTGGAAAAGTTTCCAGCCACTGACAATGCGGCGTTTACAGTTCGTCATGCCCGTGAAGCTATTCATCAAATCCTTGCTGGAAAAGATGATCGCCTATTAGTGGTGATTGGGCCTTGCTCTATTCATGATCCTAACGCGGCACTGGAATATGCTCAGCGTTTAAATTTATTAAGAGAAGAGCTGAAAGATAAACTTGAAATTGTGATGCGAGTTTATTTTGAAAAACCACGTACCACAGTCGGTTGGAAAGGGCTGATAAATGATCCACATATGGACTGTACCTTTGATATTAATGAAGGATTACGCATTGCTCGTCGTTTGCTATTAACCATCAATGATAGTGGATTACCAACGGCTGGCGAGTTTTTAGATATGATAACCCCACAATATGTCGCTGATTTGATGAGTTGGGGAGCCATTGGTGCTCGAACAACAGAATCTCAAGTGCATAGAGAATTATCCTCCGGACTATCTTGTCCTGTTGGTTTTAAAAATGGCACAGATGGCACAATTAAAGTGGCGATTGATGCCATCAATGCTGCAGGCTCTCCACACTGTTTCTTATCAGTAACTAAATGGGGTCACTCAGCGATAGTTCGTACTACAGGGAATAAAGATTGCCATATTATTTTACGGGGCGGTAAAGAGCCTAATTACAGTGCAGAACATGTTGCTGCCGTAAAAGAAGGTCTGAAAAAAGCAGGATTACCCCAAAATGTTATGGTTGATTTTAGCCACGCCAATAGCTGTAAACAATTTAAGAAGCAAATGGAGGTTGGTGCCGATATTTGCCAACAAATTAGCGCAGGAGAAAAAGCTTTAATTGGTGTAATGGTTGAAAGTCATTTAGAAGAGGGCAATCAATCATTAGAAAGTGGTGAACCTTTGGTATACGGTAAAAGTGTCACAGATGCTTGTATTGGATGGGATGATACAGAAACGTTATTACGCCAATTAGCCGATGCAGTCGCTACTCGTCGTAATAAATCATAATAGTCTGTTTTTATTAATAAAAATGCCACTCAAAAGTGGCATTTTTTTTATCTAATTCAAAGTAAAAGTAAAATTATTTTGCTTTACCTTGGTTAGCAACAGCCGCGGCTTTTGCTGCGATTTCTTCTGCATTACCTAAGTAGTAACGTTTGATTGGTTTCATATTTTCATCAAATTCGTAAACTAAAGGTACTGCTGTTGGGATATTCAGTTCAAGAATTTCTTCTTCACTCATATTGTCTAGGTATTTAACCAGAGCGCGCAGTGAGTTACCGTGAGCGGCAATAATCACTTTATCACCTGAAGCAACGCGAGGTTTAATGACTTCTTCCCAATATGGTGTTACACGGTCGATAGTTAACGCTAAGCTTTCTGTTAATGGCAGTTCAGCTTCAGTTAAAGATGCATAACGTGGATCTTTACCTGGGAAGCGATCATCATCTTTAGTTAACTCTGGTGGGGTAACCGCAAAACCACGACGCCATTGTTTAACTTGCTCGTCACCGTATTTTTCAGCTGTTTCAGCTTTGTTTAAGCCTTGTAATGCACCGTAGTGACGTTCGTTTAGTTTCCAGCTTTTCTCTACTGGCAGCCATTGTTGATCAACTTCATCAAGAATGTTCCACAGAGTGTGGATTGCACGTTTTAGTACAGAAGTATATGCGTAGTCAAAAGTAAAACCTTCAGCCTTCAGCAGTTTACCTGCTTCTTGCGCTTCATTACGGCCTTTATCTGACAATTCAACGTCAGTCCAGCCTGTAAAACGGTTTTCTTTGTTCCATACACTTTCACCGTGTCGAACTAGCACAAGCTTAGTTACTGCCATAGTTTAGACTCCTATAATTACTTTCTTAATATAAGTTTAAAATCAGGACTGCAATCATTATATGGATCATCAACAAGAACGCCAAACATAACTAACAAAACTAGGGGGATTATGTCAAAAATGACGATTGTTTGATGAAATATTACACAGTTATTACACCTTTTGCTTAATCGATCAAGCTATTAATTTAACGGGATCGGTGAAAAGAAACGAAAAGCCGATTCTGGATAATTATCAGTAAAAAATATGCTCTCTAAATCTATCGTTAAAATCATCGCCATTTATCGATAACAAATACCCTTTTCTTCAGTGTGATGATGTATCTTACCTTAAAAATAGCCTATATCTAGTTAACAGGGTTGTTGTTGGTAACGATAGATATCTCCTTCTTTAATAAAAATCAGTCGATGGGTAATACAGTGAGGTGCATCTTCTTGATGATGACTGACAAACAGTAGTTGAGTATTGCTATGGCTCATCATGATATCAATAAAGCGCTGTACTAATAGTCTATTGGTTGTATCTAATCCTTGTAGTGGTTCATCGAGGATCAATAATGTCGGGTGTTTAACCAATGCTCTTACAATTAATACTAGACGCTGTTGTCCCCATGAAAGTGAGTGAAAAGGATGGTTAGCGAGTGCAGTTAAACCAATTAGTGTTAGCCATTCATCCGCTAATTTTTGCTGTTTATCGGTAACGGCTTGATAAATACCAATAGAGTCATGAAAACCAGAAATAATCACATTTTTCACACTTGAAGAGACGCGATAGCTTTGATGTAAGGCATTACTAACATAACCAATATGGCGTTTGATCTCCCAAATGGTTTCACCACTGCCTCTTTTACGACCAAATAGAGTTAAATCATTGCTATAGCCCTGAGGATGATCTCCTGTGATTAAGCTTAATAAGGTCGATTTTCCTGCGCCATTAGGACCTAATATTTGCCAATGTTGTTGTGGTTTAACTTCCCAGGTTAAGTGATGGAGCACAGGTTTATCATTATAACTGACCACGCCATCCTTAAGTATAATAGGGGAAAGCGTTGGTGATAAGGTAGGAACTGCATCAACGGAGTCTGTGGCGGGTAAGATCAGATTTTCAAGTGTTTCACTGTGAGATAATTGCGCAATTACTGAGTCTGATAAAATATCACTTTTTTTACCTTGTGCCACGAGTTTACAGTCAATCAATAAGCCAGCATTTTGCACAAAATCAGGAATATCATTAAAGCGATTTAAAATAAGAACAATCGTTAGCTTTTGTTGATGTAGTGATGAAAGTAACTCACTTAATGTACGACGAGAGTCAATATCTAAACCATCAAAAGGCTCATCTAAAATTAATAGATCAGGTTTATTCATCAATAACTGAATAAGCAGTACCTTACGAGACTCTCCCGTTGAAAGATATTTAAAACGCCTTGATAAAAGTGCATCAATACCAAATTGTTTTGCTAATAACAGGCAGCGATCATTATCTTTTACCTGCATTTGGATCACCTGAGCCACGGTTAATCCCGTATCATCCTCATCTTCACTTAATAAGTCTGTATTGTTACGCAGCCACTCTTCCTCTATCATTTTTTGTAATTTTTCAAAAGAGAGATTAATCGGACGAGTAAACCTATTAATAAGCTCACCCGATAATAAAATCCCCTCTTGGCATAATGTATTAGCGAGCGCCGTTTTACCACTACCATTGCTACCAACGAATGCCCAACTTTCTCCTTCATTGATAGTTAAATCATCGATATGCAAGCAGAGTGTATCACTTAAGCGAAACTGTGTTTTTGTGAGTTGCAAGTACTTCATTATTATTATCCTTATTTTTATTACAAGTAGAATACTTACCAATATCGGTTTAATTAAAACTTGTCAATATTTGTTGCTGATCGCTTAAGTAAAAATAGTGCAGAGAGAATAAAAAAGATAAAAGATGGGCAAGATTATTTATGTTATTTTAATAAAAACATAAGGACTCGTTTATATGAATAACATTAAAAGGGAATGTATTAACTATTTATTAGGATTAATGGCGCTATTTTTATTAACGATAAGTAAGATAACTTTTGCAGAAATAAATAATAATGTAAATAATTGCTTCTTAATTAATGAAATAAAAATAGAAAGGAATGGTTTATTAACTAATAAGGCACAAAAAGAATTAATATCTAAATATATAAATAAATGTTTAACATTAAGTGATATGCAACATATCATTAAATCAATGACTAATGCGTATATTGAAAAAGGCTATATTACTTCACAAGCTTTTATTGCCGATCAAGATCTCTCAAATCATCAATTAACCATTAACGTAATTGAAGGAAAGATAAAATCAATCTTTATTGATAACATGACTTCTCCCATGGTTGATATTCTATTTCCTTCATATCAAGATAAACGACTTAATTTACGTGAGTTAGAGCATGGGCTTGAACAACTTAATCGATTAACAACATCACAATATAGATTAGATATTCAACCTAGTGACAGGATAGGATACTCGACTATTTTTATTTATAAGAAAAACAAAACGCATCCTTTCAGAAATCAACTTACTATTGATAATTCAGGTTCAAAAGCAACAGGTGAAATTTTACTGACGAATACCACAACAATAGATTCGTTATTTGGATTTGGAGAGCAGTGGGATCTCTCCTTAAACAGTAATACAGATTTATTACATTCACATTATTATAGAGGCTATACAGCGAGTATAAACATTCCCTATGGCTATTGGTTTTATCAATATCAGTTATCTTATAACCGTTCTTCTCATTTTATTAAAAGTTATAGTAATCAATATATCTATAAAAGTATAAATACTAATCAGCAAGTTGATATTAGTCGTTTACTTTATCGGGATAGTAAGAAGAAGATAATATTAAAAGGCATATTAAAGCATAAAAAAGTAAGAACGGAATTAGCCAAACAGCCGATATTAATCAATAGCCCAACATTAACATCATTATCATTAGCCCCTCAATATCATTTTAATCTGACATCAGGTTATTTATCTATTAATCCATCAGCAGAAATTGGGTTGTCTTTTTTTGGGGCATCACCTGATTATATTGCTGAAAACTCACCCCGAAGCCACTATAGAAAATTGAGTCTAAATATACATTATCAATATTTATTTCCTTACTCTGTCTCCTATATTACGTCTTTTTATGGTCAATATACATCTGATAATCTTTATAGTGTGGAAAAAATAACCATAGATGGATTAAATGCAGTTCGTGGTGCTAAACAAAATAAGCTTAGTGCCAATAGAGGACTTTATTGGCGTAATGAAATTAATACACCATGGATAAATTCATTTTTAGGTCAATGGCGTTTTATTACAGCTGTTGATTATGGCGTTATCTATTCTGATCAATATGAAACAAAGCAGCAGTCTTTATTAGCTGGCGCTATGGGGCTTTCATTTTATCGTTCCCCTTTTTCTTCACAACTATTGATAAACAAACCATTCATTTATCCAAAGTGGTCAAATGCTAACCAATGGTCTTTATCTTGGTCAATTTCTTTTGCTCTTTAAATAAGGAATTTTTTATGCATAAAAAGGATATTTCGCGAAAACAGCGTTTAATAAGCTATTGTGTTATTTATTTAACCGCTATTTACCCATTGCATCCTGCTTGGGGCTCTGTCATTACTTCATCTGATAAAACGATAACAATAAACCAGCAAAATAATATTCCTATTATTAATATTGCAACACCTAATGACAGTGGTGTTTCTCATAATAGGTTTAATGTCTTTAATGTTAATAAACAGGGGGCAGTACTTAATAATTCGCAAGTTGATGCTAATAGTCAATTAGCAAAAAAAATAACTGCTAATAAAAATTTAAAAGGTAATACGGCTAATTTAATTATTAATGAAGTTGTCGGTAATAGTCGTTCACAGTTATTAGGTAAATTAGAAGTTGCAGGACAACAAGCGGATGTTTTAATTGCTAATCCTAATGGAATTAGTTGTGATGGTTGCTCATTTATTAATACTCCATCAATTACTCTCACGACGGGAAAGCCTCAATTTAGCCCTCAAGGTACCTATTCGGCACTAGAAGTAAAAAAAGGCAGTATTGTTATTGGTAAGCAAGGTATGAATGCCGATTTGCAAAATTATGCCGATATTATTAGTCGTAGTATTGAAATAAATGGAAAGATAAATGCTAAAAATCTCTCTTTAATGCAAGGGAATAACCATATTGATTTCGGCAAAGGGACAGTAAATAGCATTAATGGAGAAGGTGTAAAACCGACCGTCGCTATTGATACAAAAGCATTGGGTGGAATGTATGCCAATCAAATACGCTTAGTTAGCACAGAAAAGGGGGTCGGTGTTAATTTAACTGATATTCAAACAAAACAAAATAGTATCAATTTAACAGTTGATGGCAAAATTACCTTTAATGGCAATATTCAATCTGAGCAAGATATTAATGTTAGTAGCAAAGCGCTACAAATGAATAGTAATGCCAGCTTAAAAGCGCAAAGAGATATTACATTAGCAACTAATACGCTAACGAATCATAGTGATATTATCGCAGAAAAGGATATGCGTTTATTCGTAGATAAATTCACTAATAAAGGTGAAAAAGCGCTTATTCAAGCAAAAGATAATTTATGGATACAAAAAAATGCACAGGGTGAACCAAGTAGTTTAATTGAAAATCAATCAGCCACCATAAAAACAGAAAAGGGTGATTTGATTATTAGAACCAAGAAATTGGTTAATGAATCTATTACTCCTTTATTTAAAGAAATAAAGCAAGAGCCTGATTCTACATCGTCTATAAATATAGGTACTCATTTTCTTCATCCTTACAATAGTCCTACGAATAATTTCCTTATAATTATTTTACTTGCTGAATTAAAAGAACTCTCTGATAAAAAGTGGTTTGATATATTAGATTTAAAAAATAATGGAGGTGTTAATGTAGAACGCTCATTATTTGAAAAGAATAAAAAGTATGTTCCTAGTGTTATTTATTCTGGTAAAAATTTATATATACAATCTAACGAGTTTTTTAATACCCAATCTGATATTTTTGCAACTAATGATCTTATCGCAACGGGAAACAATGCAAAAGTATACTATTATCGGTTTGGACACCTTAATAAATGGGATCTTTATTCTCATGATAATGCTCATATTTTTTATCGAGATGATGTAAATAAATATAATATTGATGAAACTAAATTTCAAAAAATAGTTCATTTTATTCCCTTTACTAAAACTGGAAGTCATTATGAATTTATTGTAGATAGTGCTTCTGAATATATGATAAAAGCAGGTAATAATTTAGTTTTAGATTTTAAAGATAGTATAGCGTTAGAACGTAAATTTCCATTTTTAGAAAAAGAAATTAAAAAGTATAGAAGAATATCTGATTTTGAAAGTACTATATTAGCTAAAAATATACTATTAAATGCTAATAATTTAAATATCTCATTAAATTTAAAATCAAGTAACTCTTTATCTGTTATTGCTAATAAAAATATAAATATAAGTAATTCAAATTTATTATCTGGTGATATTATAAATTTAACAGCAATTGATAATGTTAATTCTGAAAATATAGATGTAACGGCAAAGCATTTTTCCATCATAACTAAGAATGGAGATATTAATTATTCATTTAGCCCTATAGCCTCTTATACTCTGAATAGCATTAAGGCACCATTTATTGATGTGTCTGAAAAAATAGACTTTTATTCAGGTAAAAACATTTACATTTCAAATGTAATAATTAATGAATCAAATGAAAAAAGTTTATCAGCATTAGAGAATATTAAAATAAAACGCGATGAGTCTTTATTTTTCAACCTAATGCCAAATTTTAGAGATGAACAATATATTTCAGCGTTTTTATTTAATATGGGGCTTTGGAAAAGTAAGAATAATATAAGCTTGATGGCTGGTAAAGATATTGTTAGTCAGGGAATAAAATATTATAGTAACAAAGAAATAACTTTTAATGCAGGACAAGATATTTTTCTTGCCTCCAAATTAATAAAAGAAGCCGCTCCTTTTTTCAGTGATATTCATTACCCCCAACTACAATCTAAATTATTTTCAGATAATAACCTTATTTTAAATGCCGCGCGTGATATTGATTTAAGTTCAACAGTATTAAATTCAAAAGATAAAATCATTGTATTAGCGGGTAGAAATATAAAACTGGGTGCAAATGCTTATTCCGCCATCAAAGATCCCCACGAAGATGCGCAAGACATTCAATATGCCACCACATCCATTATGGGAAATAAAGGTATTTCTATTGCATCATCAGGCTCACTCACAACAGAAGGAAGTTCACTTAAATCAGAGGGGGATATTGCTATTTCCAGTGGTGGCAATATCCAATTGGGATCAGTAAGAACACATTTTCGTAAAGAGTCGGACTCAGAGTTAGAAGAACTTCGTAAACAAGTCAGTACTGAAATTAATAGCGGTAATCATCTAACACTATTATCTGAGGGCAGTATTTTATTTCAGGCCTCTCAATTGGCTGCTAATAAAAAGATGGATATTGCTGCTAAAGGTGGATTTCTTTATGCACAGGCAATGGAAGAATCCAGTTACTATGAAGAAGAAAAGAAAAAATGTAATTGGTGGACACTGTGTGCGACTAAAAAGAAATATACCAAAACATTTAATAACACAACGAATAAAGTTACCGAGTTTATTGCTAATGACGATATTAATTTAATTGCTAAAGATGATATCACTTTAGAAGCAAGCAAATTAGAGACAGCAAAGAATGCCAAATTAACCAGTAAAACAGGAGGCATTAATTTTAAAGCGGTGAAAGATACTGCTTTTAAACAAGTTATTACTCGTTCAAAAGATATATATATCACTCAACGTAATCAGGGATACACCAAGGGAACATGGCTATTACCTGAACTCTATATTGGCGGAAAGCTGACTATTGATGCGCCAAAAGGCATATCTGCAGATATTAAAGCCAAAAAAGAGCAATCTTTAGAGCAGGCATTAACTGCCTTAAGTAACACACCAGAATATGCTTGGCTTAATGCGCTCCAACGTCAAGAAAATATTAATTGGAATTTAGTGAAAGACACTTATTCCAGTTGGGATGATAAAACCCAGCAGTTAAATCCAGTTGTTGGTGCGGTTATTGCCATCGCGGTAGGGGTTGCAACTTATGGTACGGCAACAGCTGCCTCAATAGGAGGAATGGCAAGTAATGCAACTATTGCTGCAGGAGCCTCTGCGGGGGTTGCGTCAACGGCATCAGTTGCGGCACAAGCCGGTTTTGCTTCTTTAGTTTCGCAAGCTGCGGTCTCTTTAGCCGAAAATCAAGGCAATATTTCTAAAACATTTGGCTCCTTAAGTCGCAGTGATACGGTGAAATCCATTGTCACCAGTATGGCCGTTGCAGGCACCTTGCAAGGTCTTGACCAATTTATGGGTTGGGATCAAGCAATACAGGGGGGAACATTACCGACAACAGGCAAGTTGCTTGCGACGGATAATGCCACATGGACTCAAGTTGCTCAACGCGTTGCCTCACAGTCAGTAGTGAGTTCTACACTGGGCACAGCCATTCAAGGTGGCAGTTTTATTGATAATTTTAAAACTGCGCTATTAAGCCATATCGGCAGTCAATTTCACGCTGAAGGTGCCAATCTCATTGGTGATAACGGTGCGATATTAGGGCATGCAGGAAAGGTTTTAAGCCATTCTGTTGTTGCAGGAGTGAGCGCTGAAATTGCAGGAGGCAGTGTAACAGGTGCAGTAGCCGGCGCCTTGGCAGCAGAAATAGCGGCAATATCGCTCAACGATAATTTAATTAAGACAGAACAGTGGCGAGAACAACAAGCTCAAAAAAGTCGTTTGGTGGGGGCTTTTGCTGGTTTAGTTGCAACAGGTAAAGCGGAGGGCGTTATAAGTGCGGCTAATTCGGCTGAATTAGTAGAACGTTATAATAGACAACTTCATTTAGAAGAAACAAAAGCAATTAATAAATTAGCCAATGGAGATAAAAATAAGTTAGAACGCTTATTAGCTGCATCTTGTCGGAAAGTTTATTGTATTGCTCAGGAATCATTAAATTCATCAGAAAGAAATTATTATGAATCTTTAATGAAAAAATACCCACATACACATGAGGAAGATTCATTACTTTCAGATTATTGGATAACAAAAGAAAGAACAAGGATTGGGGGAAACTATCCACTATTTAGTGGTTATGAAAATATTAAGTTATTCACTTATACAGAAATTGATAAATTAACAGATAGTGAAATTTTTGCAAGAAATCAATGGATTGAAAATGCGAGTGATTTTACAGGATGGGATAAAGTAACACTTGAAAATTTAACTTCAGTGATTGCACTAGGAGCGTCGATAACTAAGCGTAATGGTAATAGAATTTATGGACCTATTAGATTTAATGCCAATAAAACGCAATTTATACCAAGAAATGATATTTATTTTATTGACAAATCAGGAAATAAAATCACAATGAAATGGATGTACCAAGGTACAATAGCAGAGCAAGGAATGACATTTGAAAATTTTATTGGGCTATCAAATAAACGACTGAAACGATTACATCTTAACGCTAAAACATTTGACTATTATGATGATAAGACAGGTGAATATATTAGTGTAAAGACATTAAATACCCAAACTGAATCAAGGCTTAAAAATCCAAAATCATTAAAAAATACATTAAATACATATATTTCAACTATAGATAAATATAGTGGTGATGGACGAGGAACTGCAGAAATTTTTAAAAAAGATGTAAAATTAAAAACATTAGAATTGGGAGTTCCAGAAAAAACCACTAAAGAACAATGGGATGCTATTAATGATTCGATCAAAAATGCATCATCAAAAAATATAAAAGTTAATATTACGATTATTGAGGAATAGTTAATGTTTAAATTAAAAGGTAATAAATTAAGAGCAAGTGTTTATTATAATGATACTTATTAT